>NZ_JBVJWV010000002.1:0-126858 GCF_055602105.1 Streptomyces sp. NPDC037421 | reverse complement strand
TGGGGACGCTTCGGGCTAGGGGCCCCCCCGCCGCGGGAAGCGGCTTCTGCTGGGCACCGCCCCTCCAGGGCGAGGGGCACACACACCCCCCCCCCCGGGCCCCGGCGCGTTCCCGGGACCCCGCCGCCCCTGCGGACCCGCAAACGGGCCGGGGCCGCGCCGGACGCCCGGTTCGCGGGCGGCCGGGCGGTCCAGGTCCAGGTCCATGGTCGGGCAGCGGCCGTTGGTGCGCCCGGTGAAGGGCGGGACTCCCCCCGGTCAGGCGTCCATCGACTCGGCGGGGGCGCGGGGGCGCAGGTCGGTCCGGTTCGTACGGAGGGTGCCCGCGAGGATCTCCCCGTCGTACGGGTTCACCAGCAGGTGCTCCCGGACCGCCTCCACCGACGGGCCCGCGATGTCCGGTCCGCCGAGCCGCACCGCTCCCCCGTACGCGCCCCGGCGGCACCCGCAGGGCCAGCACCGAGGCGGGGTCGGCCGCGGCGCGCGGCTGATAGGCGGCGATGGCCACGAACCGGCCCGCCGGCACCCGGAACCGCAGCCCGCGCAGCGATCCGTGGATACCGAAGCGGGCGTCACCGCGCACATGATGAACGGCGAGCTGGACGCCGGCGACATCGTGCGGCAGGAGGCGGTCCCGGCCGGACCGGCCGACACCGCCACCGGCCGCAACCACGGCCTGGCCGTCACGCGCGTACGGACCGGGGACGGGCGCGAGCTGCCCGCGACCGAGTACGTCACCTCCATGGGCGGCTGCCTGACCCGGCGGCCGTGAGCCCCCGGGGGTCCGCCCGGCGGTTCCAGCGCATGCGGGACCAGGGCAGGGACAGTTCGCCCGGGCCGGCGACCTCGCGCGGTACGAGGTCGCCGATGCGGGCGGCCTCGCGGTGGCGGGCGTAGACGGAGTCGACGTAGCGGTGGCCGGTGTCGGCCGCGACGAAGACGACGGTCCGCTCCGGGTCACGCCCGAGTTCGTGGCGGGCCGCCAGGTAGCCGGCGCCGGTGGACAGCCCCGCGAAGACCGCGTGCCGGCGCAGCAGGTCGACGCCGCCGGCGAGGGCCGCGTCGAAGGAGATCCAGTGCAGGGTGTCGTACAGCTCGTGCGCCACGTTGCCGAAGGGGATGGAGCTGCCGATGCCCGCGATGATGATCTCGGGGTCGCTGACGTGCTCCGCGCCGAAGGTGACGCTGCCGTACGGCTGTACCCCGACCAGCTCCACGTCCGCGCCGCCGCCCGGAGCGGCGCGCAGGTAGCGGGCGAGGGCGCCGGTGGAGGCCCCCGAGCCGACTCCGCCGACGAGGGCGAGCGGGCCGTCGCCGACCGCCTCCCGGATCCGGTCGGCGACGGCCCGGTAGCCGAGGTAGTGGACGTCGTCGTGGTACTGGCGCATCCAGTGGTACTCGGGGTGTTCGGCGAGGATCTCGTGGATCCGCTCGACCCGCCGCTTCTGGTCGAGCTTGAGGTCGCTGCACGGCTCCATCCGCTCCAGCGTCGCGCCGAGCACGGCGAGCTGGACGCCGAGGGTGCGGTCCACCGTCGTCGAGCCGACGATGTGGCAGCGCATGCCGTACCGGTGGCAGGCCAGGGCGAGGGCGTACGCGTAGATCCCGCTGGAGCTGTCCAGCAGGGTGTCACCGCGCCGCACGGCGCCGGTGTCCAGCAGGTGGCGCACCGCCGCGAGGGCGGAGACCGCCTTCATCGTCTCAAAGCGCAGGCATACGAGCCGGTCGTCGAGGCGTACCAGGTCCGGCCGGCCGACCGCCTCCGCGATGTGCTGGTCCATGGGGGATCTCCTCGGTGGTGGTGAAGGTCCGGGTGGCGGGGATGCCGTGGGCGTCCAGGGCGCGCAGGCAGGAGCGCACCCGGTGCCGCAGGCCGGGCGCGGCCGGGTCGAACAGCAGGCCCGCCACGGCCCCGCTGTGCGCGATCTGCACGCCCGCCGCCCCGACCCGCCGGGCGACGGCGGTGAGGGCGTCGAACTCCGGGTGGGCCAGCACGCGTTGGCCGATCCGGGCGCTGGCGGTGGCGACCTCGCCGAGCAGCCGTACGTCGCCCGTGGCCACCGCCCGGCGCAGCAGCGCGCGCAGCCGCTCGAAGGCCCGTACCTCGTCCGCGCCGGCCTCGTCGGGCGGGCGTACGGGCAGGGAAAGGGTGTCCACGGGCGCGCCCCCGCCCAGGGCGCAGCCCACCACGACCAGCGGTGGCAGGGCCGGGCCGAGGACCTCCAGGACGCGGCCCTCGCGCTGGGCGAAGAGCACCGGCCGGCCGTCCAGCATCAGCGGGTCGCAGGCCAGTTCCGCGCGTACGGCCAGCCGGGCGACCGTGTCCGGTGGCAGCCGCAGCCCGTACCCGTCGGCGACCGCGCGCACGGCGGCGATCACGTCGCTGGTGGAGCTGCCCATGCCCAGGCCCACCGGGATGCCGCCGGTGAGCCGCAGCTCGCCGCCGCAGGGCGGCCGGCCGGACCGCCGCGCGCACTCCGCGACCGCGAGGGCGGCGGCCCGCGCGGCCTTGGTCCGGCCGGCGGGCACGACGGTGAGGGCTGCCGGGGCCGTGCCGGGCCGGGGGTGGAACCGGGCCCGGCTGCCGGGGCCGGCCATGGGCAGGGTGACCAGGCCGGCGCAGCGGCGTCCGGTGCCGTCGAGGAAGACGCCCTGGAGGATCTCGCCGTGGTGGCAGGGGGCGCGCCCGGTGCCCGCGCGGAGGACACCGGGGGCGGCGGCACGGGCGGCGGGGGCGGTGCGGGCGGCGGGGATCACGCGCGGTCCGCCGTCCGGTAGCGGTACAGGACGGTCTCCCCGGCACTGAACTGGGAGAAGGGAAACGGTTCTGCGGACAGGGAGGTCACCCCGGAGCCGAGGAAGGCCCGGGCCACCGCGCTGCCGCTCTGCGCGTAGACGACCAGCGGGACGCCCCGGGACCGGCAGCGCTCCAGGATGGTGTCGAACGAGCCGTTGCCCAGGGTCATTCCGGTGGCGACGACGGCGTCGGCGCGCTCCAGCACCTCGTGCATGTCGTCGGTGACGGGGTCGCCCCACTGGGTGGCCTTCAGGTTGAAGTCGCAGGGCAGCGGGTCGCCCCCGCGCTCGCGGATCGCCGCGACCAGCGGGTTGACCACCCCGATGAGGCCGACCGCGGCGCCCTCCTCGATGTCGAGCAGACCCGCGATGGCCGCGTCCCTGGCCCCGGCCCGGACCTCCGGGGTGCCGGCGGGCAGGACGACGGGTTCGGCTTCGCCCGCGGCCGCGGCCGCGGCGTGCGGGCGCGTCCCGCCGAGGTAGGCGTCGAGTGCGGCGATCCGCAGCGGACGCGGGGCGTCGCGCAGCAGGACGTCGAGCGGGGCCCCGGAGTAGTCGCGGCAGAGCGCGGGGTCGATCTGCCCGGCCTCGAAGGCGCAGCCGCCGAAGGCGGCGCCGAGGCGCACCAGGACGTACTGGTTGAGGTAGGTCGTGTCGCCGCCGGCCAGCCGGGTGCCGTGGTGGATCCAGAAGACGCTGGTGGCCGTGAGCCCGGAGGGGAGCGGGCCGTGTCCGCCCGCGAGGACGGCCTCGACGAGCGCGTCCACGGCCGGGGCGGGGGTGGTGCGGGTACCGGTGGTGCTGTGCATGGGGTGTCCTCTTCAGGGGGTGGGTCGGGGTGGAGCGGGGAGGGGTCCCCGGTAGCCGACGGCGGGGTGGCCGAGGGCGTCGGTGGTGAGTTCGGCGTCCACTTCGAAGACCTCGGCGAGCCGCTCGCGGGTCAGCACGGCGGCGGGGGTGCCCGAGGCGGTCAGGCGGCCGTGGTGCAGGAGCAGCAGCCGGTCGCAGTACCGGGCGGCGAGCGAGAGGTCGTGCAGGGCGACCAGGACGGTCCGGCCGGTGCCGGTGAGCAGCTCCATCAGCTCCAGCTGGTGGCGGACGTCGAGGTGGTTGGTGGGCTCGTCCAGGAGCAGCCCGTACGGCTGCTGGGCCAGCGCGCGGGCGATGTGGGCGCGTTGCCGCTCGCCGCCCGACAGGCCGCGCCAGGAGCGGCCGGCGAGGCCGGTGAGCCCGACGCGTTCCAGCGCGGCGGCGACCACCGCCCGGTCGCGGGCGTCGGGTCCGCGCCAGCGGTCGCGGAACGGGGTCCGGCCGAGGCCGACGACGTCGGCGACCGTCAGATCGCTGTCGGCGGCCGCGTCCTGTCCGACGAAGGCGACGTGCCGGGCGGTCCGGCGCGCGCTCCAGTCCCGCACGCACTCGCCGTCGTACCGGACGGTGCCCGCGTCGGGGGTGCGCAGCCCGGCGAGGCAGCGCAGCAGCGAGGACTTGCCGGAGCCGTTGGGGCCCAGGAGGCCGACCGTCTCGCCGGGGGCGACGTCCAGACTGACGCCGCGTACGACGGGCGCGCCCGCCACCGACCAGCTCAGCCCTTCGGCGCTGATCCTCACAACTCCCCCCTCCTGCGCAGGACGAGGAGGAAGAGCGGCACGCCGAGCAGGGCCGTGATCACGCCGACGGGGACCTCGCGGGGCGCGAAGGCGATCCGGGCCAGGGCGTCCGTCCACACCAGGAACACCGCGCCCGCCAGGGCCGCGTACGGCAGCAGCACCCGGTGCCGCGGGCCGGCGAGGAACCGCACCCCGTGGGGGACGATCAGCCCGACGAAGCCGATGGCGCCGACGGTGGCCACGGCCACGGCGGTCAGCGCGGCGGTGACCACGAGCAGCAGCAGCCGGGTGCGCCGTACGCCGATGCCGAGGGAGGCGGCGGTGTCGCTGCCGAAGGCGAGCCCGTCGAGGGCGTTCGAGCAGAGCCAGGCGGCCGCCAGGCCCAGCGGGGTGACGACCGCGCAGACCGCGACGGTGTCCCAGCGGGCGGGCGCCATCGAGCCGAGCAGCCAGTGGGTGACGGCCCGCGTGGTGTCCGCGTCCGCCGAGGCCATCAGGACGAGCGAGGTCAGCGCGGTGAAGAGCTGACCGACGACCACACCGGTGAGCACGATGCGGACCGAGTCCAGCCCGGTGCGCCGGAGCAGCAGCAGGAGCGCCCCGAAGGCGAGCAGCGCTCCGGCGAGCGCCCCGCCGGTGACCCCGAGCGCGCCCGCGCCCACCCCGAGCACGACGACGGTGACGGCTCCCGCCGAGGCGCCCGAGGAGACGCCCAGCAGGTAGGGGTCGGCCAGGGCGTTGCGGGTGACGGCCTGGAGGACCGCGCCGCAGACGGCCAGCGAGGCGCCCACGAGGGCGGCCATCAGCACGCGCGGCAGCCGCAGGTCCCAGACGAGGGAGTCCAGCAGCGGGGGCAGCGGCTCCACGGCCAGACCGAGCCGGGCCCCGAAGACCCGGGCGAGGCCGCTCCAGCCGACATCGGCGGTGCCGGTGCGCACGGCCGCCGCCAGAGAGGCTGCCAGGACGGCGGCGGCGATGAGGCCGCGGAGGGCGTGGAGGGGGCGGAGGGGGCGGAGGGTACGGCGCGGCCGTGCGGCGGCCGGGCCGGACCGGACGGCGGCGGAGCCGGAGCCGTCGGGCACCGTCCGCTCGCGGGCCGCCGGGAGCAGCAGGTCCGCCACGGGCCGGGGGCCGGCCGGGACCAGCAGGTCCGCCGGGCCGCCGCCGCGCGGGCCCGGGTCAGCGGACATGCCCGAGGTCCTTCATCCCGGCGGCCAGCAGCCCGAGGGCGTGCACCGACCGCACGGAGGGGTCGAGTTCGATGCCCGGCACCTCGATGATCCGGCCGTCCCGGACCGCGTCCAGCCGGGACACCACCGGGTGCCGCGCCATCACGGCGCGCTTCTCGGCGGCGCTGTCGCCGGGGCGCCCGCGCTCCGAGAGGTCGCCGATCACGATGAAGTCCGGGTCGCGCTTGGCGACTTCCTCCCAGGAGACCTCGGGCCAGTCCCCGTCGACGTCGTCGAAGGCGTTCCGCGCGCCGACGATCCGGCTCATCTCGCTGGGCAGACCGCTCTTCCCGGCCACGTACGGCATGCCGTTGAAGACGGAGTAGAGGTAGACCACGGTGGGCCGGTCCGCACCCTGGGGGACCTTGGCTCCGGTCTCCGCCGCCCTGGCGACGGCGTCCCGCTGGCCGGCGGCCAGCCTCCCCGCGCGCTCCTCGGCGCCGAAGACGCGGCCGAGGCTCTCGTAGTCGGAGAAGAGCAGCTCGAAGGGGGTCTTCCCGGCCGGGTTCCGCTCGGGGCAGTCCACCGCGCTGACGAAGGCGGGGACCTTGAGGGCGGCCAGCTCCTCGCGGGTTCCGGCGCGGTCCGCGGTGAAGAGGTCGGCGGATCCGGCGACGACGAAGTCGGGTGTGGCGGCTCGCAGTTGCTCGCCGGTGGCGATCTTGGGGGCGATGACCGGGATCTTGGCGTACGCGGCCTCGTACTGCGGGGGGATCTTCGTCTTGATGTTGGCGGTTCCGGCCATCCGGTCCTGGAGGCCCAGTTCGAGGAGGGTCTCGGTGGAGGCCTGGTCCAGGGCGACGGCCCGCTTCGGGGGCGCGGCGAAGGCCAGCGGGCTGCCGCAGCTGGTGACGGAGGCCGCTCCGGCGGCGGGGCCGGGGGCCGCCGTCCCGGAGCCGCCGCCGCCCGCCGTGGAGCAGCCGGCGGCGGCGAGGGCGAGGGTCGCGAGGGTCAGGGCGATGCCGGGGCGGGCGGGATGGCGCATGGGTTCTCCGGTCTGGGAGGCAGGGGCGGGCGTTGTCGTGCACCGGGCAGGAGTGCCGCGATGGAAGGGTACTGTAATGGCAATCATTTTCATTAACCACCTCGGGGGTGGTTCGCCGAACCGCCTCCCCGCCCTCCAGGAGCACCCGCCCCGTGGCCACCACACCCGCACCGACCGCCGCCAAGTCCCCTGCCCCGCCCCCGCGTTCGATCCTGCGCGACCCCGCGTTCCTGCGCCTCTGGGCGGGCACCACCGCCTCCGGCCTGGCGACCTGGGCCCTGCCCTTCGTCCTCGGGCTCGCCGTGCTCCACCGCGACCTCGGAGCCGCCGGCCTCGGCCTGGTCCTCGCCGCGCGCACCGCCGGCTTCCTCGCCGCCGTCGCCGTGGGCGGCGTACTGGCCGACCGGCATTCGCGCCGCGCGGTCGTCCTCTGGTCGGCCCTCGCGGCGGGGGCCGCCGCGCCCCTGCTCGCCGCCGGACTCGGCCGCTCCGTCGTGCTGATGACGGCCGCCGCCGCCCTCGCCGGTGCCGGACAGGGCGCCTGCCGCCCGGCGTTCCAGGCGCTCGTCGCCGAGACCGTCGACCCGGAGCGCCGGCAGCAGGCCAACGCCGCCATGACCCTCGCGGTACGCGCCTCCACGCTCGCCGGCCCCGCCCTGACGGCACTGCTCGCCGCCTTCCTCGACGTCCGGACGCTGCTCCTCGGCATCGGGCTGCTCTGGCTGGTCGCCGCGCTCGTCCCCGCCGGGGGCGCCGCCGCCCCGGCCGCGGCGGCCGGTCCCGCACCGCGCGCCGGCTTCCGCGCCGAGTTCCTGGAGGGGATACGCGAGGCGCGCCGGCACCCCTGGTTCCTGGCCGGACTCACCGCCCTCGTCTGCGTCATCTCGCTCGGCTACTCCGCCACCAGCGTCGCCCTGCCCCTGATCAGCCGGGACCGCTACGGCACCGAGTGGGTGCTGGCCGCGGCCATGACCGCCTACACGGTCGGCGCGCTCGCCGGGGCGCTGCTCATGGCCCGGCGGCGGCCGCGCTCGCAGGGCTGGGCCGCCTTCGCAGGGCTGGCGGCGTACGGCTTCGCGCCGCTGAGCCTCGTACTGCCCGTGCACCCGGCGGTGGTCGTCGCCGCGTACGCCGTCGCCGGGACCGGGATAGAGCTGTTCAACGTGCCCTGGTTCACGGCCACCCAGCGCGAAGTGGCCCCGGACAAGCTGGCCCGCGTCTCCTCGCTGGACTTCCTCGTGTCCTACGGTCTGGCCCCGGTCGGGCTGGCCCTGATCGCCCCGGCGATCGCCGCCTTCGGGGTCACGCCCGTCCTCACGGCCTGCGCCGCCGCCTGCTTCCTCGTACCGGCGGCGGCCGCCCTGGTGCCCACCGCCCGCCACTTCGCCCGCACGGCCCCGGCGGCGCGGGACTGACCGCCCCGGGCCGGGGGCTCCCCGACACCCGCTGCCCGAGGGCGGCACGGGTGTCATCCCGCAATGTTCCGGATCCCCCGGCCCGGGCCTGGCCTCCGGCCGTACGGACGAAGGACCGGCCGGCGCTCCCGCGTTGTCCGGACCCCGCGAAGGGGCGCTGGGCGGCGGGGGCGGACGGGGGCCGGCGGTGGCCGGAACGGGCCGCCCGGCCGCGGGATCCGGGTGGCCGCGCTCACGGCCGCCGGCTCCCGGCCGGTACGGTTCCGGCATGGACGTTTCCGCAACGAGTTCGAATCCCGAACGCACGGTCCAGGCCGCCCGGGTCTTGGACGCCGCGCGTGCGCAGCTGGCGAAGCTGGGGGCCGCAGGGCTGTCCCTGGAGGCCGTGGCGCACGAGAGCGGCCTCGCCGTCACCGACGTGGAGGCCGTCTTCCCCCACCGGGACGACCTGCTGACCGCCCTGGTCATCGACGCGTACAACGCGTCCGGCGCCGCGATGGAGCGGGCCGACGGTGCCGCCGCGGCCGAAGGGGCCCCGGCCGGCGCGCGGCTGCTCGCGGCCACGCGGGCGCTGCGGCGGTGGTCGTTCGAGAACCCGGCCGAGTTCACCCTGATCTACGGATCGCCCGTACCGGGGTACCACGCGCCGCAGGACACGGTCCCGCCCGCCTCGCGTACGCCCGCGGTGCTCGCCGGGGTCATCCGCTCGGCCCTGGAGGCCGGTGAACTCACCCCGCCCCGGCGGACGCCGCCCGCCCGCGGGCTCCTGCTGCCCGAGGCCGTGGCGGCCTTCGGCGGTGTGCCCGGGGCTCCGTTCTCGGACATCATCGAGCGCGGCATCGTCCTGTGGAGCAACCTCATCGGCCTCCTGGTCTTCCAGGTCTTCAGCCGCACCCATGACAGCGTCAGCGACGAGGCCGCCTTCTTCGACTACGCGATCGCCGTGGCGGCCGAGAGCGTCGGACTCGACGTCCCCCTGACCGAGAAGACCGCCTGACCCGTCCGCCCCCCCTACGCGGCACCCGCAGAAAATCCAGGACGTGAACACCACCAGAACCCTCTGCTTCGTCATAGCGGCGCTGTCGTCGTACGCGGCGCTCGTCTACCGGCTGTGCCAGGCACGGCGCAGCTGGCGGGACAGCGCCTACCGCGCGCTGATCACCACCCTCCTGCTCCAGTGCCTGACCTTCACGATGGGCGCGGTCGCCATGGGCGGCGGCAGCGTCCTCGGCGTCGGCAACCTCGCCATCCTCCTCATGCACCTGGCGGCGGTGGCCTTCTGCGTGAGCTCGCAGATCATCCTGCTGAAGTGGGCGGACGCCGACGAGGACGCGCTGCGCAGGGCGCGCTGGTGGACGGTCACCGGCATCGCCCTGAACGTGCTGCTGGTCGCGCTGTTCCTGCTCGCGGACGGCACGAACCGGCCGGCCTCCGACTTCGACACGGGCAGCGGCCAGCCGCTGGTGCTCACGTACCTGCTGGCCTTCATCGTGTCGCAGGCGGTCCCGTGCGTCACGATCTTCCGCCAGTGCGGTCCCTACGCCGAGATGACCGACAACGCCTCGCTGCGTCAGGCGCTGCGGATGCTGCGCGTCGCCGCCGTGGTGCTCTTCCTGTACTGCTCGGCGAGGACGGTCAACATCCTGACGTCGGCGGCGGGGATCGACATCGGCGTCTGGAAGCTCGCGTCGAACATCTTCAGCGCGACGGGCATCGTGATCCTCTCGCTGAGCCTGACCAACTCCTCCTGGGGCCCATCGGCCACCAGGCTGCTGGACTGGGCGCGCAGCTACCGGTCCTACCGGGCGCTGTACCCGCTGTGGCGGGACCTGTACGAGTCCTCCCCCGACATCGCGCTGGAGCCGCCGGGTGCCTCGGTCTCCGAGATGGACTACCGACTGCACCGCCGGGTCGTGGAGATACGCGACGGGTGGCGGGATCTGCGCCCCTACATCGACCGCACCGCCCCCGGTTCCGGGGGTCCGGGCAAGGACGCCAGCGAGGAGTCCCGGCAGGCGTTCACGGAAGCGGCGCAGATCAAGCAGGCTCTGCTGGCGAAGCGGAACGGCACCGTCCCTCACGACAACAAGGACGCCGGCGATTTCGACGACCGCGACACCGACAACTTCACGGCGGAGGTCGCATGGCTCACCAAAGTCGCGGCTGCCTACAGTAAGCTCGGCACCGCGAGTTGAAGCTCCCGCCCGGTTTGCATCCCCCGTCAAACCGGGCGGGTGGCTCCCCCGTTACCCCCCGTCTCGCACGGGGCGGGACGGGCGGTCACCGCCCGGACTGGCCCGGCCCATCCCCCGAGGGCCGGGCCAGTCCGTTTTTCACCGGCGAGCCAACCGACAAACCCCCGTGAGTCGAGTTAACTGCCAGCTATCGGCGAGACCCAACGTTGGCGGAGTCCAGCCCAATTGTCAACTGACCGCTAATCTGTGAAACTGACGTATAGCCAAGGGCTATACCGAGGAGGTGACGGGAGGAAGGATCACCATGACCGACACCGAGACCGAGGCCGACGACCGGCCCCTGCTCGCAACGCGCCTCGACGACCTCTTCAAGACCGTCCGCCCCAAGGGCAAGCACTGGACGAACGCCGAGGTCGCGGAGGAGCTCAAGCGGGCCAGCCCCGAACTCAAGGTCGGGGGCGTGTACCTGTCCCAGCTGCGGACGGGCAAGCGCTCCAACCCCTCTCCCGACCTCCTGGCGGCCCTCGCCCGCTTCTTCGGCGTCTCGGTCGCCTACTTCTTCGACGACAAGGTCGCCGAGTCCGTGCTCAGCCAGGTCGCCGCCATCGAGGCGCTGCGGCAGTCCGGTGTCCGCGCCGTGGCGATGCGGGCCGCGGGCATGAAGAAGGAGAACCTCGCGGCGATCACGGCCATCATGGACCAGTACCGGCAGTTGCAGGGCCTTCCCCCCGTCACCGACTCCAACGACCCCGGATGAGGGGCGTCTGGAAGGAGCGGGCCGCCGACCACGACCGCCGCAGCCAGCTGAAGAAGCTGCGGAAGGCCGGAGCCCGCCGGCTCGCCGAACTCGACCTCCCCGAGGCCCCCGACGTCGCCGAGCTCTGCCGCCACCTCGGCGAGGTCCGCGACCGCCCCATCATCCTGGTCCCGATGCAGATGCCCTCGTCGCACCCCTGCGGCATGTGGGTCGCCGCCCGCGACGAAGACCTGATCTTCTACGACGCCAACACCACCAGCGCGCATCAGGAGCACATCATCTTGCACGAGCTGGGCCACATCATCTGCTGCCACCGCGGGGCCGGCGGACTGGACGAGGCGGCCGCCCGCCTCCTGTTCCCCGACCTCGACCCCGACATCGTGCGCGACATGCTCCTGCGCGCGACCTACGACGACGTCCAGGAACAGGAGGCGGAGATCATCGCCTACCTGCTCTCGCAGCGCATGGGCGGCGGCACCGACCAGCACGCCGCCGACGCCGACGAGGGTGCGGGCGACCGTCCGGCCAAGAGCGCCACGCTCAGCCGCATCGAACGCACCCTGATCTGAGATGGGCTTAGCTCCCGGCGGACGCCACCTCCCCGGCCAGCAGGGCGACGGCGCGCCTGATGTCGTCCTCGCGGTGCTCGCTGGTGATGAAGAACCGCAGCCGCGACAGCCCCTCCTCCACCGCGGGGTGGAAGATGGGATCGGCGACGACGCCCCGCTCGAAGAGCCCGTGCGCGACCCGCAGGGTTTTGGCCGAGTCCCCGAGGATGCACGGCACGATCGGAGTGCCGGCGCTGGAGCCCGTCGACAGCCCGGCCGAGGCGGCGAGGTCCAGGAACAGCCCGGAGTTGCGCCTCAGCGCCCAAACCCGCTCCGGCTGCGCGGCCATCAGCTCGGTGGCGGCCAGCGCCGCGGCCGCGTTGGCCGGGGTCAGGCCGACGCTGTAGACGAAGCCGGGGAGCGTGTGGCGCAGCCAGCGCACCATCCGGGCCGAGCCTCCGAGGTATCCGCCGCAGCTGGCGAAGGCCTTGGAGAGGGTGCCCATCCACAGGTCCACGTCGGAGCGGTCGACCCCGTAGAACTCGCCCACGCCCCGGCCGTGTTCGCCCACCGTGCCGATGCTGTGCGCCTCGTCCACCATCAGCAGGGCGCCGAAGCGCTTCTTCAGCTCGATCACGGCGGGCAGGTCGACGAGGTCCCCGTCCATGCTGTACGCGCCCTCGACGGCGATCAGGACCCGCCGGAACCGGGACCGGTTGAGCCTCAGCATCCGCTCAAGGCCGGCCGTGTCGTTGTGGGCGAAGGGGCGGCGGGCGGCTCCGGACAGGGCGCAGCCCTGGAGGATGCTGTCGTGGGCGAGCGCGTCGTGGACCACGAGGTCGCCGGGGCCGACGAGGTGGCCTATCGCGGTGACGTTGGTGGCGTGGCCGCTGACCAGCGTGAGGCAGTCCCCCACACCGAGGAAGTCGGTGAGCGCCCGCTCCAGCCGGACGGTCAGGTCGCGTTCGCCGGAGAGCACCCGGCTCGCCGAGACCGAGGTCCCGTACCGGTCCACGGCCTCGTGCACGGCCGCGTTGACCGCCGGATGGCCGGACAGGCCGAGGTAGTTGTAGCTGCCGAAGGACAGGTACGGGCGGCCGCCGATCACCGTGGTGTCGGTGACGGTGCCCTCGTGGACCCGGAAGTACGGGTACCCCGAGGGGCTTCCGGCGACCGCGTCGAGCCGCTCCTCGAACCGGGCCACCTCGGGGAACTCGTCGACACTGGCGGAGTCGGGGCTCCATTGCGGCGGCACGCCGAGAAGAATCGATTCCGCAGGGGCCGCGGGGACCGCCGACGCGTCCTGGGCCCCCTCCCCGGCGGCCTGGGCGATCAGCCGGCCGATGGTCAGGCCGGGCGTGAACAGCTCCTCGGCACGGAAGCCGGGTACGCGCTTGCCGATGTTGACCTCCAGCTCCTGGAGCATGAGGGAGTCGAAGCCGAGGTCGGTCACGAGCGTCATCCCCGTGCCCAGGTCCGAGAGCGGGAAGACACCGGCCCGCGAGACCTCTTCGAGCACGATGGCGGCGACGGACCCGCCGCCGGACGCGGCCGCCGGGACGGCTCCGGGCCGCCCCGCCCCGTACGCGTCCCCGGGCGCGTCCGGGCCGGCCACGTCGCGCGCCGCCTCGTCCACGGCCCAGTGGCGGCGCGGGGCGAGCGGGCTCGGCGGCAGCGTGCACGGCGGTACCCGCGGCCCGGGCACCACGGGCCGCTCCGCCCCGGGTTCCTCCGTACGCCCCGCCTCCAGCCCGGCGGCGGCCTCCGTCAGCCGCGCCACGGCGTCGGCGGCGTCCTCCACCACCAGGGTGAGGCGTTCCCCGAGCGGGGCCCGGCGGGCCAGGGTGTCCGCCACCGCGGCCGGCTCCGGCCGGTCCTCGGCGATGACCCGGGCCAGCTCCCGGGCGTGGCGGGCCAGCCCCGCCCGGTCGCGGGCGCTGAGCACCAGTACGTGCGGCCCCTCCCCCGGCGCGGCGGGCGCGGCCGGGCCGGGGGCCTGCTCCACCACCATGTGGACGCCGGTGCCGCCGAAGCCGAAGGCGCTCACCCCGGCCCGCCGCGGTCCGCCGCTCTCCGGCCAGCGGACCGGTGCCGTCGGGACGGTCAGCCGCGCGGAGTCCAGCAGGGCGCGGTCGGCCGGCTCGAACTCCGGCTGCGGGGGGATGACTCCGCGGTGCACGGCCAGCACCGACTTGATCAGCCCCGCCATGCCGGCGGAGTTCAGGGAATGGCCGACCACCGCCTTCACCGCGCCGAGATGGGCCGGACGGGCGCCTTCGCCGCGCAGTTCGCGCAGTACGGCGAGCTCGACGGGGTCGCCGACCGTGGTGCCGGTGCCGTGCGCCTCCAGGTAGCCCACCGTGTCCGGTGCCAGGTCCGCGTCCCGGTAGGCGCGGCGCAGGGCGCGGAGCTGGCCGGACGCCTGGGGGTGCATGCCGCCCTGCACGGTCCCGTCGTTGGCCGTGCCGATGCCCCGGATCACCGCGTAGACGCGGTCGCCGGCGGCCAGGGCGTCGGACAGGGGCCGCAGGACCAGGATCCCGGCGCCCTCTCCGAGGACGAACCCGTCGGCCTTCGCCCCGAAGGGCAGGCACCGGCCGCTGCGCGAGATGGCGCCGATCCGGCACAGGCCCACCAGCAGGTCGGGGGTGAGCACCAGCTGGGCGCCGCCGGCCAGCGCGATGCGGGTGCGGCCCGCGCGCAGCGCGTACACGGCGTTGGCCACGGCCATGAGGCCGCCGGAGCAGGCGGAGTCCAGGGCGTAGCTCTCGCCGTGCAGGTCGAAGACCGAGCTGATGGTGTTCGGCCCCATGTTGAGCAGGAGCCCGGCGGCGGAGGTGCCGTGCAGCCCGTCGACCGCGCGGACCGTGTCCTGCCAGCGCGGGTCGGCCGCCCGGGCGCCGAACTCGCCGCCGGCCAGCTGGCGCATGCGCAGCCGCATGGTGCTGAGCTGGCGGTAGCCGCTCTCGGTGAGCGCGGTGATGACCGAGGTCTCCTCGCGGTCGAAGCCGTCCACCTCCCACCCCGCGTCCTGGACCGCCTCGCGGGCCAGGTCGATCAGCAGCCGGTGCTGGGGGTCCATGGCCCTGGCCCGGCGCGGCGGGATGCCGTAGTGCGCGGCGTCGAACCGGTCCACGTCCGGCAGCAGGGCCATGGTGTCCGTGTAGGCGGCCGAGGTGTCGCGGAAGTCGTCGCTGAGGAAGGCGGCGGCGCGCCAGCGCGAGTCGGGTATGCCGGCGAACTGCGGCTCCGGGTCCGTCAGGAGCCGCCAGTACTGGTTCACGTCGCGGGCGCCGGGGAACCTGCACGCCATGCCGACGACGGCGATGTCGTCGCGCGTCACCGGGGAAGGCGGGTTCGGCGGGGTCATCGGCCCGCCGCCAGGCGCTCGCGCCACCATGCCACGGTCGCCTTCACCTGCTCGTCGACGGGGGTGGCCCGGACACCGAACCCGGCTTCCCAGGCGCTCGCGTCGACGACGAACGGCCGGTCGAACTGGTAGCGGATCTCCTTGAGTTCGCGCAGCAGCGGCGAGAAGAGCCCGCCGACGGCCAGGACGGCCGGGGGCAGTCCGCGCACCGCGACCGGTCCGGTTCCCGCCTCGGCGGCCAGCCGGCCGGTCATCTCGCGCACGGACAGCGCGGGTTCGGTCGGCACGTGCCAGGCCCGGCCCCAGGCCCGCTCCTCGCCCGCGGCCTCAACCAGGGCCCGGGCCACGTCGGGGAGGTAGGTCCAGCTGTGCGGGGCGTCCGGGTCGCCGAGGGTGGAGACCGGCTTGCCGCGCAGCAGCGGGGGCACCACGCGGGCGGCCAGGTGCCCGCCGTCGGTGACGCCGGGTCCGAAGAAGTCCGAGGCCCGCACCTCGACGGCCTTGAGGCGGCCCTGTTCGTGGAGTGCGCGCGCCCGCTCCCAGACGGCCGCGCGGACCCGCCCCTTGGGGCCGGTCGCCGCGAGCGGCAGCTCCTCCGTCATGGGGACGTCCACCGGGCCGTACCCGTAGAGGTTGCCCAGCATGACCAGGACCGCACCGGTGGCCTCGGCGGCCGCGCACAACGACGCGGCCAGCGCGGGCCATTCGGCGGCCCAGCGGTGGTAGGGCGGCGAGGCGCAGTTGTAGAGGGCGGCGGCGCCCCGCGCCACCTCGGTCAGCCGCCCGCTGTCCCTGGCGTCCAGTGCGACGTGCTCGATGCCGGGCTCCGGGGCCCGGCCCGAGGTGGTGACGACCTTGACTGAGTGGCCCCGTTCGGCGAGCAGCCGAGCGGTGGCGGCCCCGGCGGGCCCGAAACCTATGACGACATGAGAGTTCACGTACGCACACTAGCGCGCGGGGTACCGGTCCCCCGCAAGGCACCCTTGGGTCGCACCGGCCCGTTTGGCTTGAAGAAGCCCTGCGGTTTGCGCCGGTCAGGCGGGCTTTGCGCAGTGGAACGAGCGCCGGGTGCCGGGCGGGCAGCGGCGGACGGATCAGGATTCGAGAAGCGCCGGACCCCGGACGCCGCATAGCGTGGCTGCCGTACGGTGCGGCGGTCACGCCGCACGGGCCGGACCGAGCGATGGAGACACGGAGAGCATGGCCAAGAGGACGGACACGGGGTCGCCCGCGCCCCACATCGCCGACAGCCACGGTCTGATCCGCGTGCACGGCGCGCGCGTGAACAACCTCAAGGACGTCGGCATCGAGATCCCCAAGCGCCGGCTGACGGTGTTCACGGGCGTCTCCGGCTCGGGGAAGAGCTCGCTGGTGTTCGACACGATCGCCGCGGAGTCCCAGCGGATGATCAACGAGACCTACAGCGCCTTCGTCCAGGGCTTCATGCCCACGCAGGCACGGCCCGAGGCCGACGTGCTGGAAGGGCTGACGACGGCGATCATCGTCGACCAGCAGCGGATGGGCGCCGACCCCCGCTCCACGGTCGGCACCGCCACCGACGCCAACGCGATGCTGCGCATCCTCTTCAGCCGCCTCGGCGATCCGCACATCGGCCCGCCCGGCGCGTACGCCTTCAACGTGCCCTCGGTCCGGGCGAGCGGGGCGATCACCGTCGAGAAGGGCTCCAGGAAGACGGTGAAGGCGACCTTCAACCGCACCGGCGGCATGTGTCCGCGCTGTGAGGGCCGCGGCAGCGTCTCCGACATCGACCTGACCCAGCTCTACGACGACTCCAAGTCCCTCAACGAGGGCGCGCTCACCATCCCCGGCTACAGCATGGACGGCTGGTACGGGCGGATCTTCGGCGGCTGCGGCTTCTTCGACCCGGACAAGCCGATCCGCGAGTTCAGCGAGCGGGAGCTGGCCGACCTCCTCCACAAGGAGCCGACCAAGATCAAGGTCGACGGCATCAACCTCACCTACGAGGGCCTGATCCCGAAGATCCAGAAGTCGATGCTGTCCAAGGACATCGACGCGCTCCAGCCGCACATCCGGGCGTTCGTGGAGCGGGCGACGACCTTCACCACCTGCCCCGAGTGCGAAGGGACCCGGCTCACCGCGGAGGCCCGGGCGTCGAAGATCGGGCGGATCAGCATCGCCGACGCCTGCGCCATGCAGATCAGCGACCTGGCCGCATGGGTCCGCGGCCTGGACGAGCCCTCGGTGGCGCCGCTGCTGGACAAGCTCCGGCACACCCTGGACTCCTTCGTGGAGATCGGCCTGGGCTACCTCGCGCTCGACCGCCCGGCGGGCACGCTCTCGGGCGGCGAGGCGCAGCGCGTCAAGATGGTCCGCCACCTCGGCTCGGCGCTCACCGACGTGACCTACGTCTTCGACGAGCCCACCACGGGCCTGCACCCCCACGACATCCAGCGGATGAACGACCTGCTGCTGCGGCTGCGCGACAAGGGCAACACGGTGCTGGTCGTGGAGCACAAGCCGCAGACGATCGCGATCGCCGACCACGTCGTCGACCTCGGCCCCGGGGCGGGCACCGCGGGCGGCACGGTCTGCTTCGAGGGCACCGTGGAGGGGCTGCGGGCCTCCGGCACGGTCACCGGCCGCCACCTGGGCGACCGGACCGGCCTGAAGAAGACCGTACGGACGCCCTCGGGCGCCCTGGAGATCCGCGGGGCGGACGCGCACAACCTGCGCGCGGTCGACGTGGACGTCCCGCTCGGGGTGCTGGTGGTGGTCACCGGGGTCGCCGGCTCCGGCAAGAGCTCGCTCGTGCACGGCTCGATCCCCGCGGAGGAGGGCGTGGTCTCCGTCGGCCAGGGCCCGATCCGCGGCTCGCGCCGGAGCAACCCGGCGACGTACACGGGGCTGCTCGACCCGATCCGTTCGGCGTTCGCCAAGGCCAACGGCGTGAAGCCGGCCCTGTTCAGTGCCAATTCCGAGGGCGCCTGCCCGGCCTGCAACGGCGCCGGAGTGGTCTTCACGGACCTGGGGATGATGGCGGGCGTCTCCTCCACCTGTGAGGACTGCGAGGGGAAGCGCTACCAGGCGTCGGTGCTGGACTACCGCCTCGGGGGCCGTGACATCAGCGAGGTGCTGGCGATGCCGGTGCGCGAGGCGGAGGAGTTCTTCGGTTCCGGCGAGGCCCGCATCCCGGCCGCGCACCGCGTCCTGGGCCGGCTCGCGGACGTCGGGCTGGGCTACCTCACCCTCGGCCAGCCGCTCACCACGCTGTCCGGCGGCGAGCGGCAGCGGCTGAAGCTGGCCACCCACATGGCGGACAAGGGCGGGGTGTACGTCCTGGACGAGCCGACCACCGGCCTGCACCTCGCGGACGTGGAGCAGCTGCTCGGGCTGCTGGACCGGCTGGTCGACTCGGGGAAGTCGGTCGTGGTCGTCGAGCACCACCCGGCGGTCATGGCGCACGCGGACTGGATCATCGACCTCGGGCCGGGTGCCGGGCACGACGGAGGCCGGATCGTGTTCGAGGGCACGCCCGCCGACCTCGTCGCCGACGGCTCCACCCTCACCGCCGAGCACCTCGCGGCCTACGTCGGCGCCTGAGCGGGCCCCCCGGCAGCACGCGGGCCGTCCGGGCACCGGTATCCCCACACCGGAGGCCGGGACGGCCCGTGCTGTGCGAACGGAGGCGGCACGCGCCCGCGTCGCCCGGTCCTTACCCCCACGGTGGGACCGTGCTCCGGTCGGTGTGCCGCCGGCCGTCGTCCGGCTCCGTCGCACCACCAGTCTGTGCCCGGCCGACTCCCCTGGGCGTACTTCCTGACGCGCCCTTTGCACAAGGAGACCGATCTTTGACGCGGGCCTGACGATCCCGTTCCGGATCGGCGGAACCTACTGCCAGTCGTCCCAGGGCGGGTCCTCGTCCAGGTCGAAGGGCGGTTCGTCCTCGTGCGGCGGCTCGTGGGCCGGCGGGGGTTCCGCTCCGGCGCCGGCCGGGGCCGCGGTGGCCGTGAACCCGGCCAGGGCCCCGATGACGCCCTCGCCGTACTTGGCGAGCTTGGCCTCGCCGACGCCGCCCACCCCGGACAGTTCCCCGACCGTGCCGGGCAGGCTCGTCGCGATCTCCCGCAGCGTGGCGTCGTGGAAGACGACGTACGCCGGGACGCCCTGCTCGCGCGCCGTCGCGGCCCGCCAGGCGCGCAGGGCCTCGAAGACCGGCACCGCGGCGGCGGGCAGGTCGACCGGCACCCGGGCGCTCTTGCCGGAGCGCGAGCCGGGCTCCTTCTTCCGGGAGGCGGCGGCCGGCGCCTTCTCCTTGCGCATCTGGACGGTGCGGCGCCCGCCCAGCACCTCGCCGCTCGCGTCCGTCAGCACGAGGGTGCCGTAGTCGCCCTCCACCGCCAGCAGTCCCAGCGCCAGCAGCTGGCGCACGACCCCGCGCCATTCTCCGGTGCTCAGGTCCGAGCCGACGCCGAACACCGACAGGGCGTCGTGGTCGAACTGGATGACCTTGGCGGTCTTCTTGCCCTGGAGGATGTCGATGATCTGCCCGGCGCCGAACTTCTGGCGCCGCTCCCGTGCCAGCCGCCACACCGTGGACAGCAGCTTCTGCGCGGCGACGGTCCCGTCCCAGGACTCGGCGGGCGTCAGGCAGGTGTCGCAGTTGCCGCAGGGCTCGCCCGCCTGCCCGAAGTACGCGAGCAGCCGGACCCGGCGGCAGTCGACGGTCTCGCACAGCGCCAGCATGGCGTCCAGGTGTGCGGCCAGGGAGCGGCGGTGGTTCTCGTCGCCCTCGGAGCCCTCGATGAGCTTGCGCTGCTGGACCACGTCCTGGAGGCCGTACGCGAGCCAGGCGGTGGCCGGCTCGCCGTCGCGGCCGGCGCGGCCGGTCTCCTGGTAGTAGCCCTCGACGGACTTGGGCAGGTCCAGGTGGGCCACGAAGCGCACGTCGGGCTTGTCGATGCCCATGCCGAAGGCGATGGTGGCCACCACCACGACCCCGTCCTCCCGCAGGAAGCGCGCCTGGTTCGCGGCGCGCGTGCGGGCGTCCATCCCGGCGTGGTAGGCCACGGCGTCGATGCCCTGTTCCACCAGGAAGGCGGCGGTCTTCTCCACCGAGGACCGCGACAGGCAGTAGACGACTCCGGCGTCGCCGTCGTGCTCGGACCTGATCAGCTCCAGCAGCTGCGCCAGCGGCTTGTCCTTGGCGACGATGCGGTACTGGATGTTCGGCCGGTCGAAGCTGGCGACGAAGTGCCGGGCGTCGTCCAGGCCCAGCCGCGCCGCGATCTCGGCGTGGGTGGCCTCGGTGGCGGTCGCGGTCAGGGCGATCCGCGGCACCTTCGGCCAGCGCTCGTGCAGCATCGACAGGGCCAGGTAGTCCGGCCGGAAGTCGTGGCCCCACTGGGCGACGCAGTGCGCCTCGTCGATCGCGAACAGGGACACCTTGCCCCGGTCGAGCAGCCGCTGGGTGCCCTCGGTGCGCAGCCGCTCGGGGGCCAGGTAGAGCAGGTCCAGCTCGTCGGCGAGGAAGGCCTGCTCTACGGCCTGCCGCTGGTACGGGTCCTGGGTGGAGTTCAGGAACCCGGCCCGCACCCCGAGGGCGGTGAGCGCGTCCACCTGGTCCTGCATCAGCGCGATCAGCGGCGAGATGACGATGCCGGTGCCCTCTCTGACGAGCGCCGGGATCTGGTAGCAGAGCGACTTGCCGCCGCCGGTCGGCATCAGCACGAGGGCGTCGCCGCCCCCGGCGACCTGCTCGATGATCTGCTCCTGCTCGCCGCGGAAGGAGCTGTAGCCGAATACGCGGTGGAGTACCTGCAGGGAGTCCGAGATCTCGGGGGAAGCGTCCGAAAGAGCCATCCGAGAAGCCTAGCGGCCCCCGCCGACACCCCGTCCCGCCGCCGGCCGCCCGGTGGCCGGACCCAGCCGCCACAGCGGCGCGGCCCGGCGGTCGCCCAGGGCGGCGAACAGGTCCCGTGCCTCCCCCGCGCTCAGGTACAGATCCTCGGTGATCCGGCGGGTGGTGGCGTACGCGACCCCGTCCGCCAGCGTCTCCCGCTCCCAGGCCTCGAAGCGGGCCCGGACGGCGGCCGGGTCCCGGTCCGGGCGCGGTGCGGGCGGGGCGGCGGGCAGGGCCGCCGCGCGGCGGCGTTCGCGTTCGATCTCCGAGAAGCCGCACACGGCGCGAGAGGCCTCCTCGGCCTCCTCCAGGCCGCCGGTGCCGGCCAGCGCCCGGGCGAGGGGGCTGAGGGCGAGGACGCGGTCCAGGGTGAGCCGGTGGACCCCGGCCGACGGGGCGTCCAGGTGCACGGGCCGCGGCGCGTCCCGGGTGCCGCAGACCCCGCGCACCCCGCGGGCGGCCGCCACCAGCAGGGCGCCGGCCTCGGAGGGGTGCCAGTCGAAGACCCCGGCCACGACCCCGGTGTGCCCGGCGCGGAGGGCGAAGGCGGGCTCGCCGAGCCGGGGCAGCAGGTCGGGCGGGGGCACCTCGTTGTCGAGCCCGGGCCCGGCCACGTACACGCCGGTCGGCAGTCCCGCGGCCGCGCAGGCGGCGACCGCGAGGGCGTCGCCGAGCGGGCTGCGCAGGGTGGGCTCGTCGCCCCGGGCCACGATGTCGCCGCCCACGTCGACGAGGTCGATCCGGTCGGCCCGGCACCAGCGGGCGGCCGCCGCGATCTGGCGGGCGAGGCCCAGCGCGCCGCCGTAGGGGTCCAGCAGTCCGAGCCGCGGCCGCAGCTCGCCGGACAGCCGCGGGAGCAGGGAGCCGGCCGGGGCGACGGGCCGGGTCGCGGGGGTGACCAGGGCGAGGTCCGGTGCGGCGGGCTCGGTGCCGTGGAAGTCGGTGGTGCGCCGGGGACCCGGGACGGGGTCGACGACCAGCCGCTCCCAGGCGTAGGTCAGGACGAGTGCCGGGGTGTCCGCGCCGTAGAGGGCGGCGTGGACCATCGCGGCCGTGATGGCGTCACCGCCGCCCCCGGCGGCGATGAGCAGTCTGCGCGCGCCCCTGGTGTTCTCGGTCTTCGTGGAGTCCATGGCGGACAGGGATATCCCGCCCCGGGACGGAATCCCACCTTCCACAAAAAGTACATATGAAGCTCTACATCCCGGAAGGCGGTTCATGGGAATCGCACTGCGGAAAGCGGCACGGGCCCGGACCTAAGGTGACGCCTGGTCACGAAGAGTGACGTCCTCTTCCCGAGAGAGAGTCGATTCCCCTTATGACGACGCCTGTTCTGCTCCCGACTCCGTCCTTCCCGGGCTCCTCCGCCGGGACGGACCCGGAAACCCCGTACGAGCAGTACGTGTACGCCTACCCGCACCAGAAGGCGTACCGCCTCCTGGAGAACGGCCCGCTGCTCAGCGACCTGTGGTCCGGCGAGCGCCTGGACGCGCTCTCCCTCTACGCGCACATCCCCTTCTGCGAGATGCGCTGCGGCTTCTGCAACCTCTTCACCCGCACCGGCGCCCCCGAAGAGGTCACCCGCGAGTTCCTCACCACCCTGGAGCGGCAGGCGCGCGTCACCCGCGAGGCGCTGGAGGCCAAGGGCGAGCCGGTCCGCTTCACCCTCGCCGCGTTCGGCGGCGGCACCCCCACCTACCTGACCGCGGACGAGCTCACCCGCCTCTGCGACATCAGCGAGAACGTCATGGGAGCCGACCTCAAGGCCGCCTCCTGGTCGGTGGAGACCTCCCCCGCGACCGCGACCGCCGACCGGATCGCCGTACTCGCCGAACGCGGCGCGACCCGGCTGAGCATCGGCGTGCAGAGCTTCGTCGACGAGGAGGCGCGCGCCGCGGTACGGCCCCAGAAGCGCGCGGAGGTCGAGGCCTCGCTCGCCCGCCTCAAGGAGGCGGAGTTCCCGATCCTCAACATCGACCTCATCTACGGCATCGACGGGCAGACCGAGCGCACCTTCAGGTTCTCCCTGGACGCCGCCCTCGCCTGGGAGCCCGAGGAGATCTACCTCTACCCGCTGTACGTGCGCCCGCTGACCGGGCTGAGCACCCGCCACGCCAAGACGCTCCAGGACTGGAACGACCAGCGGCTGCGGCTCTACCGCTACGGCCGCGACCACCTGCTCTCCGCCGGCTACGAGCAGACCTCCATGCGGGTGTTCCGGCGGTCCGGCACCGCCGCGGTGGAGGACGCCGACGGCAGCAGCATCAGCGAGTACAACCAGCAGGCCGGCATGGTCGGACTCGGCGTCGGCGCCCGCTCGTTCACCACCGGCCTGCACTACACCACCGACTACGCGGTCGCGGTGCCCGAGGTGCGGCGGATCATCGACGACTACATCGCCACCCCGACCGAGCGGTTCCGGCGCGCGCAGTGGGCGTTTCGGATGGACGACGGCGAGCGCCGCCGGATGTACGTGCTCCAGCACCTGCTGGAGTCCACGGGCATGCGCACCGACGCCTACGAGCGGCGGTTCGCGACGCGCTTCGAGGACGACTTCGGGCCGCAGCTCGGCTTCCTGCTGAAGCGGAACTGGCTGCGGGAGAAGGGCGGCACTCTGGGGCTGACCCCGGACGGCATGGCCTGGGCCGACGCGATAGGCCCGATGTTCTTCTCGGACCGCGTCCGCACGGACATGACCGCCTACCAGGACCGGTAGACGGCCCCTACGGCCGGACCCGGCGCCGCTCCGGCAGGGATACGAGAACCAGCCCGAGCAGCATCAGCGCCGCTCCGGCCGCCGCGGTCGGCCCGGGCCGCTCGCCCAGTACCGCGACCCCCAGCACCGCCGCCACCAGCGGCTCGGTCAGGCTCAGCGTGCCCGTCGTCGCGGCGCTGAGCCTGCCGACGCCGCGCGTGAACAGCAGGTAGCCGAGCGCGGTCGTGCCGAGGCCCAGCCAGCCGATCAGCGCGAGCGCGCGCCCCGTGGCCAGCCCCTCGGGGGCCACCAGCAGGTACGGGGAGACCAGCAGCCCCGCGCACAGCACGCTCACCGGGGCCGCCGTGACGAGGTCCGCGCCCCGGGCGGCCAGCTGCTTCGACGCGGCGATGTACACGCCGAAGCTCGCCCCGGACACCACCGCGAAGACCAGCCCGAGCAGGTCGGCGCGGGCCCCGCTGCCGGGCAGCAGCAACAGTGCGATGCCGGCCACGGCGCAGCCCGTCCCCCACACCCAGCGGCGGGTCAGCCGCTCGCCGGTGAGCCACCGGGCGCTCAGCCCGCCGACCACGGGCACGGTCCCGAAGGCGACCGCCGTCGCCAGGGCCGCTCCGCCGCGCTGCACCGCCTGGAGGAAGCAGACCTGGAAGGCGGCCGTCACCAGCACGCTCAGCACGAGCCACCGGCCCGCTCCGGGCTTCCCCAGGGTGCGCAGCCCCGCCGGGCGCACCGTCAGGAGGCTGAGCACGAGACCGCCCAGCAGCATCCGGCAGGCCCCGAGCGACACCGGGTGCACGCCGGTGTCCGCCCACAGCTGGGCGGGCCCCACCGTCCCCCACAGCACCGCCGCCGCCAGTACGGACGCCACTGCTCCCACGACTTCCCCTTTCGCCACATCCGGATCGTGGCGAACGTATCGGGCGGGATCCTCCAGACCTACTGGGGAAAACCATGGGATCCCGCCCGCGCGCGGGGCCCGGCCCGTGGCTTCGCACAAAGGCGTCGGGGCCGTCAGGGCGTGCGGCGCCCCAGCGGCAGCAGGTACTGGAGCGGCTGCTCCAGGTCGTCCAGGCCGAGGAGTTCGTGCGCGAGGTCGTCGTGGAATCCCCCCAGCGGAGTACCGGCCAGGCCCAGCGCCGCACCGGTGAGGAGCAGGGTCTGGGTGAGGTGGCCGGCCTCCAGCAGGGCCAGGCGCAGGGCGCGCAGTCCGTAGCGGCGGCGCAGCAGGCCGAGGTCCGCGTACACGGCCAGGACCGCGGGTGCCCCGTCGACGCCGATCCAGTGGGGGGCCGTGTCGGGCCGGGACAGGTACGTGGAGAGCGCCTTGAGCTCCGCCACGGCCGGCGCCGGGCCGGCCGGGCGCAGGGTGCGCCGCTCCGGCAGGCAGTCGTACGTGCCCGCAGGGACGCCCGCCACGTCGAACACCAGCAGCCGTACCCGGACCGTGTACAGGGCGCCCGCGCTCGGGTAGGGGCGGTGGGACAGGGGCGGGCCGTCCGGCACCGGCTGCCCGGTGCGGGCGCTCTCGGACAGGGAGTTCCACAGCAGCGAGCCCAGGGTGGCGGCGTCCAGCGGTCCCCGGAGCCGGCCGCGCATCGAGGTGCGGGCGGCCAGCACGGCGGACAGCGGCACCTCGGGCAGCGGGCCGGCGGGCAGGGCCAGTTCGGGCCCCGCCGCCCACGCCCTGTCCGCCCCCTCCGGGAGGGGTCGCAGCTCGCTGTCCTCGCCGCGGCCGATCTGGAACTTGCTCCGCTCCAGGTACCGGAAGTCGGCGGCGGTGTGCCCTTCCGGGAAGTAGCCGGGCGGCTCCTCGGTCTCCAGCAGGGTGCGGGCGGCCAGCCGGCACACCGCCCGCTCCTCGTCGGGGGTGATCCCGAGCCGGTTGAACAGCATGTGCAGCTGTGAGCCCCACACCCGGGCCCGCAGCTCCTCCCCCAGCTCCCGCAGCCGTTCGTCGGCCCCGCGGACCTCGGCCGCCCACCGCAGGAGCCGGGGCGGCGCGGTACCCGCGCC
Source organism: Streptomyces sp. NPDC037421 (assembly GCF_055602105.1). Taxonomy (NCBI): domain Bacteria; kingdom Bacillati; phylum Actinomycetota; class Actinomycetes; order Kitasatosporales; family Streptomycetaceae; genus Streptomyces; species Streptomyces sp. NPDC037421. The sequence goes on along the minus strand of NZ_JBVJWV010000002.1, from coordinate 101,343 downwards.
GAGCCGCTCGCGCAGTTCCCCGGCACGCCGCCGCAGGGCCGTACGCTGCGCCGCGTACACCGTGTTGACCCGGGTGTGCACGGACGCGCCGGGCAGCAGCGGCACTTCGGTGACCCACCGCCAGCCGGCGGCGTGACCGCGCAGCCGGCGCGCCGCGGTGAGCGGGTCCAGGCCGAGCGCGTGCACCGTCGTATGGGCCAGGTCGGCTGCGGCGGTCAGCCGGGCTCCCGCTCCGCCGCCCTCGGGCAGGGTGCGCAGGGTGTCGAGGACCGCCCGGGTCGAGGCTTCGAAGACCTCCTCGGCGACGGGCAGCGCCCGCGGGCCGCCGTAGCGCTCGGTCTCCGGTTCGTAGGGCACGGCGCGCACCTCGCCGTGGCGGGAAGGCCAGGGGCCGGGCACCTCGGGCACCGCCTTGGCCGCGCGGGCCAGTTCTGCGGGGAGTCCGGCGGCGGCAGCGGCGCTCAGGCCGCGGACCCGGACGCGTACGTGGGGTCCGCCCTCCCCGTAACGGATGAAGAACCATCCGGCGGCCTCCCCCGCCGCGACGAGGCCGTCGAGGAGCGGGGCCGCCTCGCGGACCAGGAACGCGTCCGTGTCCTCGGTGGCGGAGTGCAGGAAGAGGTGGTGGCTGTGCCAGGTGTCGGGGGTCGTCACGTCGTCACGTCCGGTCCTCGTTCGGTTCGGCAGGGGGTTCAGGGGAAGGGGTGCGGGTGGAGGGCGAGGTCCTCGTAGCGCAGCGGCCGGTCCGTGCGGCCCAGCCGGTGGGGCACCTCCAGCAGCCGGGGCAGGCCCCGGGTGCGGTGGTTGACGTGCCCGAAGGTCATCGGCAGCGACCCGGGCACGACGGCCTTCACGCAGTGCAGACCGAGGCGTCGGCGCAGTCCCGGCTCGGTCTGGTCGACGGTGACCACCTCCAGTCCGGCCGCCGCCAGCCGGTCCACCGTCGCGGTGAGCAGGACGGAGAGGTCGGCGACCGGCCCGGGCGCTCCCGGCCAGGCCTCGGCGACGGTCAGGCACGGGGTGTCGGCGAAGAGGAACTCCGCCCTCGGGGCCGCCTCCGGCAGGGCGTTGAGCCCGACGTGGTCGTCGAGGGTGACCACCAGCTCGGGGCGGTCCAGCATCGGCCGCAGCCGCTCGGGATCGCGCGGACGGTCCTCGGCGAGCGCGCGCTGCGCGGACTCCAGCACGTTGGTGACGGCCTCGGCCACCGCGGAGCGGATCGCCGCGCGCGGGTCGTGGTGGGCGCCTGCGGCGAGGAACATCCGCGGGGCGTCGGGGTGGGAGCCCTCGTAGCGGCAGACCGCGACGACCGCCGGGATCCCGAAGTCGTTCGTCGCGTCGAGCAGCAGGAGCCGGTAGCCGGCCAGGGCGGCCCGGTCGGCGAGCAGGGCCGTGTCGGTGTCCTCGGGCGGCGGCTGGACGCGGCGCAGCGGGGTGGCGGTGTACCAGGCCATCAGGAAGGCGTCGCGCTCGGCGACCTCGAACAGCCCGTAGAGCGCCGCCTCCTCGGGGCTGTTGCCGAGGCCGCAGCCGTTGGAGGACTCGTACACCACGCGCGGGCGGCCCTCGCCGGGCGGGTCCCAGTACGCCACGTGCTCGGGGACGGCGATCTCCCGGCGCCGGGTGAGCGACCAGCCCCGCACCCAGTCCAGTTCCAGGCCGGGCGTGTAGGGGACGGTCGGCGAGGCCGGGTGCCCGTGGTGGGCGGGGTCGGGCAGGCCGAGGCGTTCCGGGTCCAGGGCGCGTTCGGGGCCGAGTTCGGCGAAGGAGGCCCGCAGGTCGGAGCGGCGGCCGGTGGGGCGCATCCCGGCGTACCGTTCGACGGCCTCGAAGAGGGCGATCCGCTCGCTGGCGGCGAAGTCCCCGGCCCGGCCGTAGCCGCCGTCGTCGACGCCCCGGCCGTCGGTGACGAGGGCGCTGGTCAGGCAGAAGGCCGAGTCCTCCGTGCGGAACAGGCCGCGGACCGGCCCGAACCGGTCGTCGAACAGGGCCGCGCGCAACCCGTCCGCCGTGGTGCGGGGGTTGGCGGCGCGCAGCAGACCGGGGTCGGGCAGCGGGCGGGGCGCCGAGGGCAACGGGGCCGCCGGGGCGGCGGAGTCGGCGGGCAGCGGGTGGCAGACGGCACAGCCGCCGACCGGGCGGACCTGGTGGCCGGACCAGGTGCCGCGTCCCTGGTGGAGCAGGTGGACGGTGGCCGTCGGCGGGTCCTGGGCGGGCCCCGGCCGGGCGTGGCCGTCCAGGAGGTCCCGTACGAGGGCGCCGAGGGCCTCGGCCAGCGCCGGGGACGGTACGCCGGCCAGTGCCAGCTTCGGGCTCTGCCGGGGCACGCGTCCGCCGGCCGTGGCCAGCCGCTGGTACTCGGCGCAGCACAGGCAGGCCGGCGCGCCGGGCACGAGCAGCGGCCCGACCACCGCGAGCGGCCCGTCGAAGCGTACGGGGACCAGGGCCACGGGGTGGGCCAGCGCGTGCCGGCTCAGCTCCTCGGCGAGCCCCTGCGTCCAGTCGGTGAGCAGGACGGCGGCCGGGCCGGCGGTGGCCGCCAGCGCGGCTGCGGCGTCGAGGACTGGGACGGGCGGGGCGCAGATGACCGCGGCCCCGGCCGGGGCGCTGCGGGCGGCTGTGGTCATCACGGCTCCTCGGGGGTGTGCAGGACGGTGAATCCGAAGGCCCGGAGCCGCGCCCGGAGTTCGTGGCCGCCGGCCGGAGGGCTCGCGGCGGTGTCCCGGAACGGTCCGCCCCGCCGGCGCAGCGCGTCCTGGAAGGCCTCCTCGCGTCCGGCGGTGTCGGCCAGCCAGCGGCCGGTCCAGCCGGCGTCCTCCCAGCCGGCGGTACGGGCACCCGCCACGGCCAGCGGGGCGACGGCGCCGCCGGAGGGCGGGCCGCCGCAGGGCCCGCCGGCGCGGACGGCGGCCACGGCGGCGAGCGCGGCGAAGGCGGCGGCGTCACCCGGGGTGGCCTCCACGGCCTCCCCCAGCACCTCGGGGTCCCCGGCCCGGCGGACGACGGCGTGGTACACCCCGTCGGTACCGGCCCGCAGCACCCGGAGCCGGGCGGGCACCTCCAGACGGGCCGTCAGGGTGTGCCACCAGTGCCGGAACTGGGGGTGCCCGGACCACTGGGGCTCGGCGACGGCGACGGCCCCGGGGGGTGCGCCGCCGGGCGTCCGGGCCGCGCGGCGGGCGAAGGCGGCTCGCAGGGCCCGGCCGCGGGCGTGACCGGGGTTCGCGCCGACGGTGGACCCCGGCCCGGCCAGCAGCAGTTCCGCCGCCCGGCACAGCAGCTCCAGGCGGGCCAGGTCCAGCCTCGGCGCCCCGGCGGTCAGGCGTCGGCGGGCCGGGCCGTCGCCGGGGAGTTCGCAGGTGGCGAGGGGCACCGGGAGCTGGCGGAGGTCCGCCGGGAGCGGGGCGGGCAGGGCACCGCACCGCTCGTCGGTCAGGGCCGACAGCCGCCGGAGCGCTTCGCCGAGGGTGGCCGCGGGGGCGAGGTCCGTCCGCCGGTCGGGGTCCAGCCGGCGGGGCCCGAGCCAGGTGCGGTACTCGGCCCGCAGCGGCCGGGTGCCGGCGAGGAGCACCGCCGGCAGGCCGGGCAGCAGCCGGTCGTCGCCGCCTTCGTCCGCCGGGTCGGGAAGCCCGGCGGCCGCGCACAGCAGCCGGTGCGCGGCCGCGCCGCCGAGCAGCGGGGCGAGTGCCGGGGCCGCGTCGGCGCCGGGGGCGGCGGGACCCGGCCGGGCCTCCAGGGCGGTCGCGTCGGAGCCGGCCTGGGCCGGGCTGCCGGGGGCGGTGGCGTAGCCGCCGTCGGAGCGCAGCCCGGCCGCGAGGGCGCGGACCGGTCCGGTGCCGTGGAGCCGGAGCAGCACCCGGCCTTCGGGCAGGGCCGGGTCTGCGGTGCGGGTGACCGGCAGTCCGCCCCGGGCCAGCGCCCGCCCGGCGGCACGCGCCAGGGGCCCGTCGGGGGCGGCGGCCAGCACCTCGGCCCGGGCGCCGGCGAGTGCGGCGCGGGCGGCGGCGGGCCGCTCGGCGGCCGCCCCGAGCCACAGCGCGACGGGGTCGTGGCGCTGGTCCCCGTACCCGGTCTCCGCGTACCCGTCGGGGTCGGACACCAGCAGGCCGTGTGCCTCCAGCTGCCCGAGCAGGGTCTCCACGGCGGTGCGCAGCGCCGGGCCGGCTCCGGCCGCGTCGAGGTGGTCGTCGAGTGCGCCGGCGCGCAGCGGCCCCTCCAGCCACCGCCACAGGGCGGGCAGTGCGGAGCTGCCCTCCAGGGTGACGCTGCCGGCCCGGCCCCGCAGGTGGAGCCCGGCCCGCAGCGGGGTCACGGCGACGCCCGGCCGGAGCCTGCGCGCGTCCCGGGCGGTGACCGCCGTCACCTGCTCGGTGGCCGTCATGCGCCGCGCTCCACGGCGGCGACGACCGCGCCGAGTTCCGCGCGCCAGTCGGAGCCGGTCAGCGCGGGGACCGTACGGACCACCAGGTGCGCCGCCAGGTACCGCTCCAGCGGGCGGACGTCGCAGATGGCGAGGAGCCGGTAGAGGGCGTTGGTGCAGGCCCGGTGCACCAGGTAGTCGGGGTCGGTGAACATCGCCCCGCCCGGGTCGGCGCGGCTCAGCAGCCTGTGGAACTCGCTGTAGCGGGTGCGGGTGCCCGGGTTCCAGCGTTCGGCCGCCGCCCGGTCCCCGGTGGCGGCCGCCCGGTCCCGGTAGGCGGGCGGGCTGCCGTGCAGGTCCGCGCCTGCCTCGTACCGGGAGCGGGTCAGGTTCCGGGCGCCGGCGCAGAAGTCGGCCCAGGACCGTTCCCAGCCGTGGGCGCCGCCGTCGGCGATCCGTCCGACGAGCGCGGTGGCGGTGTCCCCGGCGCGCTCCCACTGCCGGTCGAAGGAGGCCCTCAGCCGTCCGTCGGGGTCGTCGTGGAGGAGGAAGTCCTCCAGGTGGGAGACGTACGAGTAGTGGCCGCCGGCCAGGCCGCCGGGGTGGGCGGCCGCGTGCGCGGCGAGCGCGGTCACCGCGAGCCGGAGCCGGGCCCGCGCGGTGTCGTCGCGGTCGCCGAGGAAGCCGGCGCCGGCCCGCAGCGCGCCGAGCCCGTCGCGGAGCAGGTCGTCGCGCAGGGCGGCGCCGTCGTCGCCGAGCAGCGCGCGGACGGAGGACCGGTCGGCGGGCTCGACGCGGACCGTGTTGTCGGGATTGACGGGCCCGTAGGGCGGGGGGACTAGTTCGGCGCGCCCGGCCTCGGCGGCCGCCTCCAGCAGCTCGGCCTCGGTGCGGTCGCTGCGCGAGGGGTGCAGGCGCAGCCAGTCGCGGATCCCGGAGGCGGCGGACACGGCGGCGGCCTCCACGCGGGCGGCCGGTCCCTGGAGGCGCAGCCGCAGGTGGGGGCCGTGCAGCCAGTGCCGCTCGACGTGGGCGGCGAGCCCCTGACGCGCGCAGGAGGCGGCGAGGGGGAGCAGCACCTCGCGCAGCAGCGGGGCCTTGACCGGGTGGTGGTGGTAGGCGATCACGTCGAGGGCGCGGCTGGTGGCTGCCGGCATGGTGGGTTCCTCTGCTGTCCGGGGGCGGGTCATCGGGTCCGCCCGGCCCGGTAGACCTCCAGTACGAGTTCGACGGCGCGGGCGGGCGCGTCCTGGGCGCCGGGGGCGGGCAGTGCCTCTTCGAGGACGGCGCCGCCGCGGTGGCGGGAGAGCCACTTGGCCAGGCAGCGCAGGTGCAGGGCGTTGCCGAGGTCGACGAGCTGGGGTTTGGGGCGGGTGAGCCCGCTCAGGAAGTCCTCGGCGGGGCGCCCGGTGGGGGCGGTGGAGGCGGGGTGCAGGAAGAGCTGTTCGGGGAGGCCGAGGGCGGCGCGCCAGCGGGCGGCGGCTTCCGCCGGGACCTCTCCGCCGGCCGCGAGGTCGGCGCGCAGCCGCTGGACGGCGTCTGCCGGGAGCAGCCAGCGGCGGCGGCGCAGCACCACGTCGCGGTGGCGCAGCCTGGGTGTGTGGGTGGCCCTGCCGCCGCCGGGCGCGGGGAGGGCGGTGCGGGGGACGAGCGGGCGGAAGTCGACGATGCCGTGGGGCTGGTCGCCGAGGTGGGCGCCGAGGCGGCGCGGCAGGAGCACCGGGGAGAGGAAGCCGGGGTAGAGCACGTCGAGGAGTTCGCCGGTGCCGCGGAGCCGGATGCGCACCTGGTCGTCGGCCTCGTCGTGGACGAGGTCCAGGTCTGCTTCGCCGAGGGGGGTCCAGCGGTGGTCGGGGCCTATCTCGTCGGGGACGAGGAGGGGGTGGAGGTTGGCGTTGAACCCGCCGACGGGCCGGACCTGGGCGGCCCGGGCGTCGGGGCCGAGGGCGCGCCGGACCTGCCGGGAGACCTCGGTGGTGGCGCGGGGGTCGAGGGCGTCGAGGAACCGGCTGGTGAAGCGGCCCCAGCCGCCGTAGACCTGGTTGACGCAGAGCAGGCCGTGGCGGGGGTCGCGCTGGAGGAAGTACGCGTAGCCGAGCGGGCGGGCCAGGGCCCAGTCGGGGAGCCGGTCGCCGAGGCCCTTGAGGAGGTCCGGGGGCAGGACGAGCTCGGCGGCCGCGGCCGGGTCGCCGTGCGGGGCTTCCCGGGCGGCGGCGACGGCCTCGGCGCGCAGGGCCGCCAGCGGGCCGCTGCCGGTGGGGAGGGCGTCGGCGGGGTCGAGGGCGGAGAGCCGCCCGGCGGTTTCCCAGGCTTCGGCGACCTCGGCTCCGAACTCCCACGGGCGGGGGCAGGTCCCGCCGGGTCCGTAGCGGGCGACGAAGCGGTCGCGGACGACGCGGCGCAGGAGGTGGCCGAGGTCGAAGAGTTCCGCCAGCGGGGTGACCTCGCCGAGCCCCTCGTGGTCGGCCGCGCCGAGGAACCCGTCGAGGTCGAGCGGGTGCGGGGCGACGACGTCCTCGGAGACCGTGCTGAGCGGGGCGGACACGGCCGGGACGGGGCGGCCGGCGGCGGCCAGCGCCCGTGTCCAGCCGTCCGACAGGGCGGCCAGCAGGGCGGGGCGGCCGGCGGCGGGGGTGTCGGCGAACTCGGAGGTCAGCCGTGCGAGCTCGCCGAGGAGCCCGGCCTGGGCGGCGTCGGCGGCGGTGTCCTCGGCGGTGGCGCCGTCCAGGGACCTCACCCAGTGCGCGAGGCGGCCCAGCGGGTCGGGGTCCTGCGGCGGGACCGGTTCGCCCGGCACCAGCAGCCCCGCGTCCGCGAGCCGGGCGAGGAAGCCGGCCGCGGCGGCCCGGCCGTCGCCGCCGGCCCCCGCCCCCGCCCCCGCCCCCGTCAGTGCGGCGGCCAGCAGTCCGGTCAGCTCGTCCAGCGGTACGGGGTTGCCGGCCCGCTCGGTGACCAGGCCCAGCGGGCCGGTGGCGGGCAGCTCGGCCTCGTCCTCGCCGGCCACGAGGTAGCGGCCCCCGGCGAAGGCGGTCCGGTCCCGGGAGTACGCGGCCCGCCCCCCGGTGGTGCGGGCGGTGCTGGTGATGCGGTGGGGCAGGGCGGCCCGGCGGTGCGGGGCGTCCAGGAGGGCGAGGGTGAGGGCGGTGGCCAGGGCCCGGCTGGGCTGTACGACGGACCGGAGCGGGCCGTCGAACAGGGGCGCCCGCCCCCAGGAGGGGACGGCGCGGGCCGGTTCCGTCGGCAGGGCTCCCCAGCCGACGGCGGTGAACCAGGACAGCGGGCTGGTCTTGGTGCTGGCCCGCAGGGCGTAGCGCAGGACGGCCGCTTCCTCCTTGCGGGCCCTGCGGTCCTGTGTCCCGGTGCCGGCCCGCTCCACGGCCCGCAGCAGGTCGGTGCTGGTGAGGGCGACGGCCTTGGCGAGGGCCGGCTCGCGGCAGAGGGCGGCCAGGGCATCGCGTTCGGCGGCCAGGGCCGGTGCGGCGGCGGCCGCGAGTCCGGCGAGGAGCGCGGTGCGGCGTTCGCGCAGGGCGAGCCAGCCGGCGAGCCGGGGCAGCCGTTCCGGGAGGTCGCCGAGGCGCTCCAGGAGGGCGGGCCGGGGTTCGCGTCCGTTGTGCAGGGCGCGGCGCAGCGGGAGGACCACGTCGCGGTGGAGGCCGGCGGGGTGCCCGGCCCGGCTGTCGTGGAGGTCGTCGCAGAGCGGTGCGGCGGTCTCCAGCAGCCGGCGCTCCGTCTCCCGGAGGCGGGCGAGCAGGGTGCGGAACGCGGCGGCGTCCGGTGTCTGGGCGGGGTGGGTCAGTACGGTGGCGCGGACCAGCGCGTACGGCGCGGACCACACCCGGTAGCCGTCGGCTCCGGCCTCGGCCGGCGTGCGGTGCGGCTGCGGCTGCGGCATGCCGGTCCCCTCCTGTGGGTGTGGCGCGCGGGCTTCCCGCCGCACGCGTGGCGGCGGGAAGCGGGTCCGTGTCGTGGGGGTGCGGGGGTCGTACGCGGCGCGGTCAGCCGAGGGGCGTGTCCATGTGCGGCTTGTTGCAGGAGGAGGAGGCCTGGCAGGAGCAGGAGCCCCAGGACGCGCCGCCCTCGGGAAGCGCGACGGTGTCCCGCATGGCGGTGACGGTGAGGTCCCCGAGGTCCAGGTCGAGGTCCTCGACGGCGAATTCGGGGGTGCGTGCGGTGTCGGACATGAGTGTCTCCCTGCGTGTGGAAGCGAAAGCCGAAAGGTGCACTGGACGGAATTCCGCAGGCCGGTGAAACGGCTCGCGGGCCGCCGACGGGAATGCCGAAGGGAATGCCGAATATCCCGGGTTTCGGTCCGGCCGGATATCGATGACATCCGGCCACTGGTGCGGCCGGCCCGGACTTCAGGATCGCCCGGGCGCCCGACGGGCCGCTAGAGCGGAGATCCGGCCGCATTTCCGAACCCGTACGGCAGGTGGCGCGATGTCACGGAAAAAGCCTCCCGGCCGGGTACTCGATCCACCCGCTCAAGCCATCGTGGCCGAAATGGGGCGGCAATGGCCGGTCCGGACATGACGACGCCCCCGGCCACCAGGGGTGGACGGGGGCGGAAAAGGGGAGGGGCGTCAGTGGGAAATCAGCCTTTCCTCACCACGGCGGACTTCAGCTGCATGGCGCCGAAGCCGTCGATCTTGCAGTCGATGTCGTGGCCGTCGACCCCGTCGACGAGGCGGATGTTGCGGACCTTGGTGCCCGCCTTGATGCCGGTCGGGTGGCCCTTGACCTTCAGGCCCTTCACCACGGTCACGGTGTCCCCGTCGGCGAGCACGTTGCCGACCGAGTCCTTGACCACCCGCCCCTGGGGTGCGTCACCGTCCTCGCCGGCCGCGAGGGGCCATTCGTGCCCGCATTCCGGGCAGACGAGGAGGGCGCCCATCTCGTAGGCGTACGGGCCGGAGCATTCGGGACAGGGGGGAAGCGCGTTCTCGGTCACCGGACAAGTCTATGGAACGCGCGGTGCCCCGCCGACGGCAGTCGGCGGGGCACCGGATCAGGCGATGCGCGGGATCAGACCTGCGGGACCGGGTAGGTCGGGTACTCCACCCCGGAGACGTGCTGGACGACGCGGATCACCTGGCACGAGTAGCCGAACTCGTTGTCGTACCAGAGGTAGAGGATCGCGTTGTCGCCGTCCACCTTGGTGGCGCCCGCGTCGACGATCGAGGAGTGGCGCGAGCCGACGAAGTCCATGGAGACGGCGTCGGGAGCGGTGGTGAAGTCGATCTGGCGCTTGAGCGGCGAGTGCAGCGAGACGCCGCGCAGGTACTCCAGGACCTCTTCGCGGGTGGTCTCGCGGCCCAGGCGCAGGCTCAGGATGGCGATCGAGACGTCCGGGACGGGGACGCGGATCGAGCTGCCGGTGATCGGGGCCTTGAGGTCGGGCAGCGCCTTGGCGACGGCGGAGGCGGCGCCGGTCTCGGTGATGACCATGTTGAGCGGCGCGGAGCGGCCCCGGCGGTCGGCCTTGTGGTAGTTGTCCAGCAGGTTCTGGTCGTTCGTGAACGAGTGGACGGTCTCCACGTGGCCGCGGAGCACACCGTACTCGTCGTCCATCGCCTTCAGCGGCGGGACGATCGCGTTGGTGGTGCAGGAGGCGCAGGACAGGACGCGCTCGTCCGGCTTGATGGTGTCGTGGTTGACGCCGTGGACGATGTTCGGGACGTCGCCCTTGCCGGGGGCCGTCAGGACGACCTTGTCGATGCCGGGGCGCAGGTGCTGGGAGAGGCCCTCGCGGTCGCGCCACTTGCCCGTGTTGTCGATGAGGATGGCGTCGTTGATGCCGTACTCGGTGTAGTCGATCTCGGACGGGTCGTTCGCGTAGATCACCTTGATGGTGTTGCCGTTCGCGACGATCGTGCCCGCGGCCTCGTCCACCGTGATGGTGCCCTGGAACTGGCCGTGGATGGAGTCGCGGCGCAGCAGCGAGGCGCGCTTGACGAGGTCCTGGTCACCGCCGCCGCGCACGACGATGGCGCGCAGCCGCAGACCGTTGCCGGAGCCGGCCTTCTCGATGAGCAGGCGGGCGACGAGGCGGCCGATGCGGCCGAAGCCGTAGAGGACGACGTCGCGTCCCTCGCGGCGCTCGATCTTGTTCTCGCCGGTGGCGCCGACGACGGCCTCGGCGGTGAAGTCCTCGACCGACAGACCGCGGTCGTCGGTCTTGTACGTGGCGGCGAGCATGCCGATGTCGATCTGGGACGGGCCCAGGTCGAGGGCGGTGAGGGCCTGGAGGAACGGCATCGTCTCGGTGACCGACAGCTCCTCGCCGTCGATCTGCCGGGCGAAGCGGTGGGCCTTGAGAATGCTCACGACCGACTTGTTCACCAGGGAGCGGCTGTGGAGCAGGATCGTGACGTCCCGTTCCCGGTGCAGCTTCCCGATGAGGGGGATCATCGACTCCGCGATCTCCTCGCGGGTCTTCCAGTTGGCGAACGAGTCCTCGTTGACAGTCACAGACGTTATCTTTCGAGCTAGGCGGCGCTCATATGCTAACCCGCCGCCGGATCGTTCCTTCAAGGGGGACCGCCTGAGCGCCGTCGACGCCGGTCACCCTGGGCGTGAGCTGCGGTCTTCGGGACTCAGGCCGTGTCCTTCGGATCAGGCCGGGCCTCCGGGTGAGCGTCCCACCACGCTCGGTGGAAGTCGTTGTTGTCCACGTTCGCCAGGTACGCGGAGACCGCCGCGCGGTAGAGCCGCTCGGCCTGCTGCGCCGGGACCGCCGAGCGGTTCCAGGCGAGGCGGATGCGGCCGGTGATCGGCGTGCCGGCCAGGGGGCGCATCACGGTCCCCGCCACGGGCGGGGCCGTGGGCTGGCAGAGGGCGATCGCGCGGCCCGCGGCGATCAGGTCGTGGCGCATCTGGCGGTCGGTGATCCGGTGGCGCAGCGAGGGGGTGAAGCCCGCCTTCGCGCAGGCCTCGACCAGGGCCTCGGGACCGCCGTCGTCGTCCTCCACGAGGCTCATCCACTGCTCGCCCGCCAGCTCGGCCAGGTCCAGCGTCGCGCGTCCCGCGAGGCGGTGCCCCGAGGACATCCGGATGCAGAACGGCTCCTGGGGCACCACCGTCCGGGCCGTGACCCCCCTCGGCAGCGGGACCTCGTAGTCGTTCACCTCGCCGTACACGATCACGTCGTACTGGCCGGCGCCGAGCATCCGCACCAGTGCCGTGACGGAGTCCTCCAGGTCCACGGTGACCTCCCGCCCGGACAGCGCCTGGTCGGTCCGGGCGAGCAGGCCGTCCAGGAGCACGAGCAGGATGCAGCCGAGCCTGAGCGGGGCGTCGGCCGCCAGGGCGCGGGCCTCGGCGCCGAGGGCGTCCATCTCGCCCAGCACGCGGCGCGCCTTGGCCAGCACGAAGTGCCCCAGGGCGGTGGGCTCCACCCCGTGCCGGCCCCGGGCGAAGAGCTCGCCGCCGGTGACCGCCTCGATCCGGCGCAGCTGGGCGGAGAGCGCCGGCTGCGAGATCCCCAGCCGCCTGGCCGCCTCCCCCAGGCTGCCCGCTTCCGCGATCCGGCAGACGGCTTGCAGATGTCTCAACTCCAGCTGCATCCGGGCAGCTTACGAAGCTCCACGGCAGCGCACCATAACCCGCGCCTTATGCCCGCAGGGATGTCCCAATCTCGCCATGTCCACGCCCATACTCGGCGACGGCGTACAGCCAGCCACCCCCCACACACGATCGGAGTGGACTCGTGCAGCCCACCAGATGGACGGCGTCCGTGGCAGCCCTCGCGCTGACCGCGAGCCTCGCCGGCGCCCTGGCCGGCACCGCGTCGGCCGCGCAGCAGCCGGATCCCGTACCACCCCGCCAGTCCAAGGCCGAGCGGGCGGTGGCCGCCGCGGACGCGGCCGTCCGCAGCGGCCTCGACACCCTGGTCAACTCCCCCCGCCAGCAGTACGAACGGCGCCTGGTCACCCCGTGGGTGAAGGACCTGTACTCGGTGGCGTACGAGCGCAGCTACCGGGGCCTGCCGGTCGTCGGCGGCGACGCGGTCGTCCTCGCGGACGGCGAGGGCCGGGTCCGCGCGCTCCAGTCGGCCTCCGCGACCGTGATCGACGTGGCGACCACCCCGGACGTCGACGCGAAGGCGGCCGAGGCCTCCTCGCGGCGCGAGCTGGAGAAGGTGGACAAGGTCGACAGCAGCCGGCTCGTCGTCCGGCTCAAGGACGACAAGCCCGTACTGGCCTGGGAGACCGTGCTCACCGGCCGCACCCGTACGGCGCCCAGCCGGCTGCACGTCTTCGTGGACGCCCGCACCGGGAAGGTCGTCGACCGCTACGACGACGTCGTGGCCGGCACCGGCAACAGCAAGTGGAACGGGCCGAACCCGCTGACGATCGACACCACCGCCTCCGGCGGCTCGTACTCCCTGCGCGACCCGAACCGCCCGGGTCTGAGCTGCGCGGACTACAGCACCGGAACCGTCTTCAGCAAGTCCTCGGACTCCTGGGGCACCGGCAACCCGACCTCCAAGGAGACCGGGTGCACGGACCTGATGTTCGCCGCGCAGAAGCAGTGGGACATGCTGGGCCAGTGGCTCGGCCGCAACGGCGTCAGCGGGAACGGGCGCAGCTTCCCGGGCAAGGTCGGGCTGAGCGACCTCAACGCCTACTGGGACGGCAGCTCGGTCACCATCGGCCGCAACAGCGCCAACGAGTGGATCGCCGGCGTGGACGTGGTGGCCCACGAGTACGGGCACGCCATCGACTCCAACACCCCCGGCGGCACCAGCGGCCAGGAGGCCGGGCTGGGCGAGGCCACCGGCGACATCTTCGGCGCGCTGACCGAGGCGTACATCAACGAGCCGGCCCCGTACGACACCCCCGACTACACGGTCGGCGAGGTCATCAACCTCCAGGGCCGCGGCCCGATCCGCAACATGTACGACCCGCCGGCCGTCAACAACGACCCGGCCTGCTACAGCTCCGCGATCCCCGGCACCGAGGTGCACAAGGCCGCCGGGCCGCTCAACCACTGGTTCTACCTGCTGGCCGAGGGCACCAGCCCGGGCGGCGGCAAGCCCAACAGCAGCACCTGCAACCAGACCACGCTGACCGGTGTCGGCGTACAGAACGCCGGCAAGATCTTCTACGGCGGCATGCTGCTCAAGACCAGCAGCATGTCCTACAAGAAGTACCGGACGGCCACCCTCAGCTCGGCCAAGTCCCTCGACGCCACCTGCAACCTGTTCACCAGGACCAAGGCCGCCTGGGACGCCATCAGCGTGCCCGCCCAGAGCGGTGACCCGACCTGCACCCCGAGCGGCCAGAACGACTTCTCGCTCTCCCTGAACCCGGCCTCCGGCACCGTCCAGCAGGGCGGCTCCGTCACCACCACCGTGGCCACCAGCACCACCAGCGGCTCCGCCCAGCAGGTGGCGCTCACCGCGACGGGCCTGCCGGCCGGGGTCACCGCCTCCTTCAACCCGGCCACCGTGCAGTCCGGGCAGTCCTCGACGCTGACCCTCTCCGCCACGTCCAACGCGGCGCCCGGGGCCTCCACCGTCACCGTCAAGGGCCAGGGCGCGTCCCTCGCGCACACCGTCGACTACACCCTCAACGTGGGCGGCACCCAGCCCGATCCGACCGCGCCCGACATCAGCGTCGCCAACGTCCAGGCGCACCTGGCCCAGCTCGGCACGATCGCCTCGCAGAACGGCGGCAACCGCCGGGCCGGCAGCGCGGGCTACACCCAGTCCCTCGCGTACGTGAAGGGCAAGCTCCAGGCCGCCGGCTACACCGTCACCGAACAGGCCTGCACCTCCTGCACCTACCCGTCGAACAACCTGATCGCCGACTGGCCGGGCGGCCCCGCCGACAAGACCGTGATGTTCGGCGCCCACCTCGACGGCGTCTCGGCCGGACCGGGCATCAACGACAACGGCTCGGGCTCCGCCACCCTGCTGGAGAACGCCCTCGTCCTGGCGCAGAAGAACCCGACGATGACCCAGCACGTGCGGTTCGCCTGGTGGACCGACGAGGAGCAGGGCCTCAACGGCTCGAAGTTCTACGTCAACCAGCTCACCAGCGCCCAGCGGGCGGCCATCAAGGGCTACTACAACTTCGACATGGTCGGCTCGACCAACGGCGGCTACTTCATCAACAACCTCAACTCCGCCACGGCCGCCCCCCTGAAGGCGTACTGGACCTCGCTGAACCTCGCCCCGGAGGAGAACACCGAGGGCCAGGGCCGCAGTGACGACTACTCCTTCCAGCAGGCGGGCATCCCCACCTCCGGCTACGCCGCCGGCGCCAGCGCCCGCAAGACCTCGGCGCAGGCCGCGAAGTGGGGCGGCACCGCCAACGCGGCGTACGACTCCTGCTACCACAGCTCCTGCGACACCCCCTCCAACATCAGCGCCACCGTCCTCGACCGCAGCGCCGACGGCGTCGCGTACGCCATCTGGAAGACGGCCGTCGGCGGCGGCACCCCCGCCTCCGACTTCTCGATCGGCACCAGCCCGGCCGCCGGCTCCGCCAACCCGGGCGGCGGCGTCACCTCCACGGTGAACACCACCACCGTCAGCGGCAGCCCGCAGACCGTCGCCCTGTCCGTCTCGGGCGCCCCCTCCGGCGTGACCGCGACCGTCAGCCCGGCCTCGGTCCAGTCCGGCCAGTCCGCGACCCTCTCCGTCCAGGTCGCCGCGGGCACCCCGGCCGGCACGCACACCCTGACCGTCACCGGCACCGGGTCCGCCACCCACAGCACCACGTACACGCTGACCATCGGCGGGGGCGGCGGCACCTGCACCCCGGCCCAGGTCGTCGCCAACGGCGGCTTCGAGAGCGGCTCCTCCCCGTGGTCCGCGACCTCCGGGGTGATCACCAACCAGGCCGGCCAGCTCCCGCACGGCGGCTCGTACATGGCCTGGCTGAACGGCTGGGGCAGCTCCCGCACGGACAGCGCCTCGCAGTCCCTGACCCTCCCCGCCGGCTGCGCCTCCGGCCGGCTCTCCTTCTACCTGCACATCGACACCGACGAGAACGAGAACGTCGCCTATGACACCTTCACGGTCTCGGTGGGCGGCCAGACCCTGGCAACCCTCTCCAACCTGGACGCGGGCTCCGGCTACACCCTGAAGAGCTACGACGTCTCCCAGTTCGCCGGGCAGACCGTCGTCCTGCAGTTCAAGGGAGTGGAGGACCAGTCCCTCCAGACCTCCTTCGTGGTGGACGACGTGACCCTCCAGACGAGCTGACCCGACGGCACCACCCCGAGGGCCATCCCAGGAGCCCGGCCGGCACCCCGGCCGGGCTCCGCCGCGTACCGGGCGGAACCCGCCGCCGTGTCGAAATCGGCGGCCGCCGCGGCACCTCCGTGGACAGGTGTGGGGGTGCCGGCCGCTTGCTACGTTGCGTCCGTCCGCCGATCACAGGAGTTGCCGCACATGTCCGACGTCAAGGTCCGTTCCGTCGAGCCCGGGGACTTCGCCCAGTGGCGTGCCCTGTACCGGGGCTACGCCGACTTCTACCGGGTGGAGCAGACCGAGGAGGCGGCCGCCACCGTGTGGGCGTGGGTGAACGACCCCGGACACGAGGTCAGCGCCCTGGTTGCCGAGGACGCCGAAGGCCGGCTGCTGGGGCTGGCGCACTACCGGCCCTTCGCCCGGCCGCTGTCCGCGACCGTCGGCTGCTTCCTGGACGACCTGTTCGTGGCCCCCGAGCACCGCGGTTCCGGCGCCGCCGACCTGCTGCTCGGGACCCTGCGCGAACTCGCCGCCGAACGCGGCTGGAGCGTGGTGCGGTGGATCACCGCCGACGACAACCACCGGGCGCGGTCCAAGTACGACCAGGTGGCCACCCGGACCATGTGGGTCACCTACGACATGGCACCCGGCCGCTGATCAGCCCCCGCCGGCCGCGTCGTCGCAGGCGGGGCAGATCCGGTCCGCGTGCTCCGGGGGGTACCAGCCGGAGCCGGGGTCCCCGGAGGGCTGCCACGCGGCCGTCCCCATGGCGAAGGTGTCCTTGCCGCACAGCGTCCTCGGACCCCGCACTCCGCTCTGCCCCGGGGCGGCCGGCGCCGCGTGCACCCGCAGGACCGGCGCCCGGCCGGACACCGCCCCCGCCGTGTCGCCGTACTCGTACACCACGACCGTCGCGCTCATACCCCGACGATAGGCGGCTCGGCCCGAACCCGCCGGACCGGCGCGGCCGGCCGGGACCGCGTCCTCGCGGGCGGGGTGGCGGTCCGGACACTAACGCCCGAGCACGTCGACGGATCGCGGAGGCGGCGCCCACCGGCGAGCGGGCGCACGCCCACGACCTGGCCGCGCTGCTGCGCGGCCCGGCCGGCGCGGACGCCCGCCCCGCCCTGGCGTCACCCCGCTAGCGGCACAGCTCCGCGACCCGCTCCAGCTCGTCCCCCCATACGGCGACGTCGCGCGGCCCGACGTGCGGGGCGGCGACCGACCGTACGCGGAAGCGGTTGCGCGGTGTGGTCTCGTCCGCCTCCCGGATCATCAGGTCCTGGAGCGCGAGCGGGATCGAGCGGTCCTCGGTGAACCGCAGGAAGGTGCGCGGCACCCGGCCCCAGCGGTCCGCCAGGCCGCGGGAGTCGGCGGTGCCGATCGCCGCGGATTCGTCGGGCTCCAGGGTGTTCAGGAGCGCCCGGATCTCGGCGTCGGTCCGGTCGGCGGCCAGGGCCTCCTTCATCACGGCGAAGAAGGCCGGGTCGGCCGAGCGCCAGTTGACCCGGTTCACCCCCAGCTCGGGCGGGGTCCTGAAGGGCGGGATCTTGAACAGGGAGCTGGTGGCGCCCTCGGGCGACATCATGAGTTCGACCACCGAGGTGTGCCGCGTCGGGCAGAAGGCGGAGGCGTACACCAGGTGGGAGACCAGTTCTGGCACCCGGTTGGCGACCGCGTTCAGGGTCGCCCCGCCCAGGCTCTGGCCGACCAGGATCACCGGGCCGTTGCGGTGGGCGGCGCGTACGACTCCCACGACGTGCTCCGCGAAGTCGGCCAGCGTGACCCTGCCGATCGGCGAGGGCTCGGTGGCCAGCCGCTCCAGGTCCTGCGGGGACTGGTAGGAGACGGGGAAGTAGGCGCCGGGCCCGTGGCCCGGGAGGTCGACGGCGATCGTGCGGTGCCCGCGCAGGCCCAGCTCGGCGAGGACCGGGGACCAGCCGTAGGAGTTGCTCCCGGAGCCGTGGACCAGGACGAAGGTCGGCGCGCCGCGCCGGCGTCCGTCGGCGTGCGCGGCGGAGGCTCCGGCGGCCACGGCGGCGACCGTGCCCGCGCCGGCCGCGGTGACCCGCAGGACCCCGCGCCGCGACCAGCCGCCGCCTTCGACGATGTCACTCTGTTCGCTCATACGGGCGACCCTATGATCGACTCCGACCGGTACCGCTCGATTCCGGCCAGTGTCCGCTGCGCGGTCAACTCCCGCTGTCGAAGCCCTCGTCGGCCGGCATGAAGGCGCGCAGACCGGCGTGGGTGATCTGCCGCTCCTCCCAGAGGGCGCGGGCGGTCGGGGGCCGGCCGGGCTGTCCGTGCCAGCGGTGCGTCCAGCGGATCCGGCCGGCGCGCACCCGCCCGTCGTGCGGGTCGGTCACCTCGAAGCGCTCCAGCTCCGTCCACGGCACCCGGGCGGCGAGCCGGGCCAGGCGGGCCGCGGTGGCCTCCACGGTCAGCGGGTCCACGCCCCGGTTGGAGCGGGCGCAGGCGACGAGCCGGGCGCCGTCGACGAACCACGGGTGGGCGGTGTCGGAGAGGGCGTCCTCGCGCACGGCCGGGACGGACAGCAGCAGGTCGGCGAACTCCCGGTCCTCCGCGCGCCGTTCGACCCGCTCCTCACCCTCGACGAGCGCCTCGACCGGGTCGCGGCGGCCGTCCCAGGCGTACGCGGAGGACACGTACGGCAGCGGGAAGGGCAGCTCCACCGACCACACGGTGACGTAGTCCTTGGAGACCTCCAGCGCGGCGGCCGGCTTCAGCATCCGGACGAGGCCGCCGAGGTCTTCGTGGTCGACGAGTTCCAGGTCGAAGACGGTGACGCGGAAGCCCTCCCGGTCCATCCGCACGACGCCCTCCGCGACCAGTTCGCGGGCGTGCCGGGCCAGGCCCACCAGGCGCTCCAGGTGCGGCGCCTCCTTGACCCGCTCCCCCATGGTGGCGCCGCCCTCCCATTCGGCCGGGTCCTGCGGTACGTGCTGCTCGATCCGGCCGAAGCCGACGGCGGACCGGGCGCAGACCTCCTGGTACGCGAACCCGCGGTCGCGCGCGTACTGCTCGCGCTGTTCCAGGAGTCCGGCGTGGGCCAGGAGGTCCTCGGCGCGCTGCACCTCCAGCCTCCGCAGCGACTCCTTGCGGTGGCGCGCGCCCCACACCAGGAGGGCGGCGAGGACCAGCAGCAGGGTGACGCCGCCGGCCGGCCAGCCGCTGAGGAGCACGGCCGCCAGGACGGCGGCGAGGGTGACGAGGGTGGCCAGGTTCAGCAGGAGCCGGCTGGTCTCCAGGGGATGGCCGGGCAGGGGGAGGCGTTGCACGGGGCGGGGCCTTTCGTCGCGTGGGCGGGACGGCTGCCGGTCCGTGGCGGTCGGGCGGGTGGGGGCCGCCGCGGGCAGCGGGCGCATGCGGGGCAGGCTAGGAGGCCCCCGCGACGGCCCCGGTCTTTCCGGCCATCGTCGGATCGTCATCCGATCCGACCGCTGCCCGCTCGGCGGGCTCCCGCCGGACCCGACGCTCCATCAGGTCATCCGTCCCGGACCCTTGACTCCTTTCGAGCCAGTCGGGATTCTCGTCCCATCCTTGTGCGGGGCATGACAATTCATGCCCGGATCCGACCGCGCCGCATCCGACGACCGAAGACATGAGTGATGACCTTGACCCCTCACCCGCCCCCACGGCCGTACCGCGGCGCCGCGCGCCGACGGCGCCGCCGCCTCGCGGTCCTGACACCCCTCGTCGCCGCGCTGGCCATGCTGCTCGGCCCCGCGCCCCTGTCCTCCGCCGACCCCGGATCCACGGCCGACGCCGGCTGGTGGAACCCGACCGCGCGGCCCCAGCCCGACTCCGCGATCAACGTCACCGGCGAGCCCTTCAAGGGCACGGACGCCCAGGGCAAGGTGCGCGGGTTCGTCGACGCGCACGACCACCTGATGTCCAACGAGGGCTTCGGCGGCCGTCTGATCTGCGGCAAGCCCTTCTCCGAGATGGGCGTGGCGGACGCCCTCAAGGACTGTCCCGAGCACTACCCCGACGGGACCCTCGCCGTATTCGATTTCATCACCAAGGGCGGGGACGGCAAGCACGACCCCAACGGCTGGCCCACCTTCAAGGACTGGCCCGCCCACGACTCGCTGACCCACCAGCAGAACTACTACGCCTGGGTCGAGCGCGCCTGGCGCGGCGGGCAGCGCGTCCTCGTCAACGACCTCGTCACCAACGGGGTGATCTGCTCGGTCTACTTCTTCAAGGACCGCGGCTGCGACGAGATGACCGCCATCCGCCTGGAGGCGCAGAAGACGTACGACATGCAGGCCTTCGTCGACAAGATGTACGGCGGCCCGGGCAAGGGCTGGTTCCGCATCGTCACCGACTCCGACCAGGCCCGCGAGGTGATCAAGCAGGGGAAGCTGGCCGTCGTCATGGGGGTCGAGACCTCCGAGCCCTTCGGCTGCAAGCAGATCCTGGACGTCGCCCAGTGCGGCAAGGGCGACATCGACCGGGGCCTTGACGAGCTGCACAAGCTGGGCGTGCGCAGCATGTTCCTCTGCCACAAGTTCGACAACGCCCTGTGCGGGGTCCGCTTCGACGAGGGCGCCCTCGGCACCGCGATCAACGTCGGCCAGTTCCTTTCGACGGGCACCTTCTGGCAGACCGAGCAGTGCGCCGGCCCGCAGAAGGACAACCCGATCGGCCTCGCGGCGGCTCCGGCGGCGCAGAAGGAACTCCCGGCCGGGGTCGCGGTCCCCTCGTACTCCGCCGACGCCCGCTGCAACAAGCGCGGCCTCAGCGAACTCGGCGAGTACGCCGTCCGCGGCATGATGAAGCGCGGGATGATGCTCGAAGTCGACCACATGAGCGTCAAGGCCGCGGGCCGTGCCTTCGACATCCTGGAGTCAGAGTCGTACCCGGGCGTCATCTCCTCGCACAGCTGGATGGACCTGGGCTGGACCGAGCGGCTCTACAAGCTGGGCGGTTTCGCGGCCCAGTACATGAGCGGCTCCGAGGCCTTCAGCGCGGAGGCCAGGCGCACGGACGCCCTGCGTGACAAGTACAAGGTCGGCTACGGCTACGGCACCGACATGAACGGCGTCGGCGGCTGGCCCGGCCCCCGGGGCGCGAACACGCCGAACCCGGTGAAGTACCCCTTCACCAGCACCGACGGCGGCTCCGTCATCGACAGGCAGACCACCGGGCAGCGCACCTGGGACCTCAACACCGACGGCGCCTCGCACTACGGCCTGGTCCCCGACTGGATCGAGGACGTCCGGCTCGTCGGCGGCCAGGACGTGGTCGACGACCTGTTCAAGGGCGCCGAGTCCTACCTCGGCACCTGGGGGGCCTCCGAGCGGCACCGGTCCGGGGTGAACCTCGCCGCCGGCTCCTCCGCCTCGGCCTCGTCGTCCGAGTGGTGGAACCCCTTCGTCGACTACTCCGCCGGCCGGGCCGTGGACGGCGACTCCGGCTCCCGCTGGGCCAGCGAGTGGAACGACGGCCAGTGGCTGCGCATCGACCTCGGCTCCGCGCACCGGGTCGGGCGCGTCACCCTCGACTGGGAGCGGGCGTACGGGAAGGCGTACCGGCTGGAGGCCTCCACGGACGGGACGAACTGGCAGACGGTCTGGTCCACCTCCGACAGCGACGGCGGCCTCGACACGGCCCGGTTCGCCGGGGTGACGGCCCGGTACCTGCGCGTCCAGGGGGTCCAGCGGGCCACCCAGTGGGGGTACTCCCTCCACGAGGTCGGCGTCTACAGCGGCTGACACCACAGGCGGGGGCGGCCGGACCGCCCCGCCAGACCCCCCCCCCCCCCCCCCCCCCCCCCGTCCCTCCCCACCCCCCCCCCCCCCCCCCCCCCCCCCCCCCCCCCCCCCCCCCCCCCCCCCCCCCCCCCCCCCCCCCCCCCCCCCCCCCCCCCCCCGCCGTACGCCCTACTCCTCGGCCGCCACCCGGAAGCGGATGCCGGCCTTCTGGAGGCGGGCCGCCAGGGCGTCACCCATCGCCACCGCCGTGGTCAGCTGGCCGGAGCGGTCCGGGAGGGTGTCGTGGGCCAGGCACAGCGCGGACTCCGCCAGCATCTTCGCGGTCTCCCCGTAGCCCGGGTCGCCGCCGGAGACCTCGGTGAACACGCGGCGGCCGCCGCCCTCGCCGACGAAGCGGACCGTGAACCAGCTGCGGGCGCGCCGCTCCGCGTCCGGGCCGTTGCCCGGCTCCCACAGGCCCATCAGCCACCGTCGCGCCGACGGGACCTGCGCGAGCACCGCCGTCGCGCCCACCGCCGCCGTCAGGCCCACCGCGACCGGCAGGTGTCGCACCGAGGCGTAGTGGCGGTAGCGGAAGTCCGGCCCGTACCGCTCCAGCGCGGCAGCCGACCGGGTCACGATCCGCGGGTCCAGCACGGGCAGCGGCAGCGCCCAGGTCCCGGTCTCCCGGCTGAAGCGCGGAACGCCCACGGGCCCGCGTACCCGGCGCCCCGGCAGCCGGGGCTCGTGCAGCCGGCGGGTGCGCGCGGCCGCCAGGGTCTGCGGCCCCCGGCCCAGCGCGGTCAGGGCGGAGGCGACGGTTCCGCCGGAGGCGAGCGCTCCGGCCCGCAGGAACCCGTCCACCCGCAGCGGCACCCCGGAGGGCAGCAGGCCCACCGTGAAGTACGCCCCGAGGTCGGCCGGGATCGAGTCGAAGCCGCACGCGTGCACCAGCCGCGCCCCCGTCTCCCGGGCCCGCGCGTCGTGCTCGACGTACATCCGGTCCACGAACTCCGGCTCCCCGGTGAGGTCCGCGTAGTCGGTGCCCTCCTCGGCGCAGGCCGCGACCAGGTCCGCCCCGTACCGGATGTACGGCCCGACCGTGGTGGCCACCACCCGGGTGCGGGCGGCCAGTTCGCGCAGCGCCCGCGGATCCTCCGCGTCGGCACGCAGCAACGGCAGCCGGGCACAGTCCGGGTTCAGGGCGGCGAGCCGCTCGCGCAGCCGTTCCAGCTTGCCGAGGTCGCGCCCGGCCAGCGCCCACCGGCAGCCGGCGGGCGCGTGCCCGGCGAGGTACTCGGCGGTCAGCGCCCCGACGAACCCGGTGGCTCCGAAGAGCACGAGGTCGAGCTCCCGCCCCGGACGGCCGCCGCGGACGGGCTCGTTGTGGACCTGCTCGGTCATGGACCGTTCCTCCCAGCTGGTGTCGGTGGCTGAGGTTAGCGTTGACACCGACTGTCCGTGCGAGCAGGTGTGACCCTGCGGTGAGTGGAGGCGTCGATGAAGGCTGCGGTGCGCAAGTGGGAGGCGGTGCGGGAGTTCGCGCTGGGGCTGCCGGAGGCCGTGGAGGAGCATCCCTGGGGGCCGGAGGACGGGGTGGTGAAGGTCAACAAGAAGATCTTCGTCTTCCTGGGCAACGCGGACGGCCCCGAGCCGCCCGGCCTGTCCGTCAAGCTCAAGGACGAGGACCTGCACGGGCACGCGATGACCGCCCCCGGCGCCGCGCCCACCGGCTACGGCCTCGGAAAGGCGGGCTGGGTCTCCGTGCCGCTGGGGGAGAAGGGGGCGCCGCCGGTGGAGGTGCTGTGCGAGTGGGTGGAGGAGAGCTACCGGACCGTCGCGCTCAAACGGCACGTGGCGCTCCTCGACGCCCGGAGCGCGGACGGCGCCTGACCGGAACGAGCCGAAGCGGAAACCTGCTAAGCGCTTGCTCTTGTGCTGAGTGGGGCACGTTCCTAGCATCACTGGTGTTACATCGGTTGTGTCACACACCTGCACACCCACCCACCCGTACACCAGGATGCCGGGGGCACGATGGCAGTGACAGCAGGCCCGCTCGCGGGAGTACGCGTCGTCGAACTGGCGGGCATCGGCCCCGGCCCGTTCGCCGCCATGCTCCTCGCCGACCTCGGCGCGGACGTCGTGCGCGTGGACCGGCCGGGCGGCGGCGGGCTCGCGATCGACCCGGCCCACGACGTCACCAACCGCAACAAGCGCTCCGTCCTGGTCGACCTGAAGTCCGCGGAGGGCCCCGCCCTGGTGCTGGACCTGGTCGAGCGGGCCGACGTGCTGATCGAGGGCTTCCGCCCCGGGGTCGCCGAGCGGCTCGGTGTCGGCCCGGACGACTGCCTCGCCCGCAACCCCAGGCTGGTCTACGGCCGGATGACCGGCTGGGGCCAGGAGGGCCCGCTCGCCCACACCGCCGGGCACGACATCGCGTACATCGCCGTCACCGGCGCCCTCGGCATGATCGGCAACCCCGGCGAGCCCCCGGCCGTCCCCGCCAACCTGGTCGGCGACTACGCGGGCGGCTCGCTCTACCTCGTCATCGGCATCCTCGCCGCCCTCCACCACGCCCGCGGCCCCGAGGGCGCCGGCCAGGTCGTGGACGCCGCGATCGTCGACGGCACCGCCCACCTCACCGCCATGATCCACGGCATGGTCGCGGCCGGCGGCTGGCAGGACCGGCGCGGCGCCAACCTCCTGGACGGCGGCTGCCCCTTCTACGGCACCTACGAGACCGCCGACGGCCAGTACATGGCCGTCGGCGCGCTGGAGCAGCAGTTCTACGACACCTTCGTGGAACTCCTCGGCATCGGGGACCGGGCCCCCGCCCGCAAGGACCTGGCCCGCTGGGGCGAGCTGCGCGAGGCCGTCGCCGCCCGCTTCAAGTCCCGGACGCGCGAGGAGTGGACGGCCGTCTTCGAGGGCACCGACGCCTGTGTCGCGCCCGTGCTCTCGCTGCGCGAGGCACCGCACCACCCCCACCTCGCCTCCCGCGCCACCTTCACCGAGTTCGGCGGGACCGTCCAGCCCGCCCCCGCCCCGCGCTTCTCCGCGACCCCGACCCGCGTCGCCTCCGGCCCCGCCATGCCCGGCGCGGACACCGGCCCCGTGGCCGCCGACTGGGGCGTACCGGCACTGCTCCCGAAAGAGGCCTGATGGAACTGTCCATGCTGCTCGACTACGCGGGCGATCCGCGCCGCGCCGCCGACGAGGCGGCCGCGCTGGAGTCGGCCGGCCTCGACGCCGTGTGGGTCGCCGAGGCCTGGGGCTTCGACTCCCCGACGATCATGGGCTATCTGGCGGCGCGCACCGAGCGGATGAAGATCGGTTCGGCCATCGTCAACGTCTACTCCCGCACCCCCGCCCTCATCGCCCAGACCGCCGCCGGTCTGGACGCCGTCTCGGGCGGCCGCGCCCTGCTCGGCCTCGGCGCCTCCGGCCCGCAGGTGATCGAGGGCTGGCACGGGAAGCCGTACGACAAGCCGCTCGGCCGCACCCGCGAGACCGTCGACCTGTGCCGGCGCATCTGGCGCCGCGAGACGATCGACCACCACGGCATCACCGACATGCCGCTGCCCGCCGCCAAGGGCGGACGGCACGGCAAGCCCCTGAAGATCCTCACCCGCCCGGTCCGGGACCGGATCCCCGTGTACGTGGCCTCCCTCGGCCCGGCGAACGTGGCGCTGACCGCCGAGATCGCCGACGGCTGGCTGCCCACCCTCTTCATCCCGGAGAAGGCCCACGCGGTGTGGGGGAGCGCCCTCGCCGAGGGCGCCGCCAAGCGCGCACCGGAGCTGGGCCCGCTCCAGACCGTCGCGGGCGGCCTGCTGGCCATCGGCGAGGACGCGGCCGCCGCCCGCGACCTCGCCCGGCCCCAGATCGCCCTGTACGTCGGCGGGATGGGCGCCGTCGGCAAGAACTTCTACAACGACCTCGCCGTCGCCTACGGCTACGAGGAGCAGGCCCGCCGCATCCAGGAGCTCTACCTCGCCGGCCGCAAGCGCGACGCGGCGGCGGCCGTCCCGGACGAGTTCTGCGAGCTGATGACCCTGTGCGGCCCCGAGGGGTACGTCCGCGAGCGCGTCGAGGCCTTCCGGGAGGCCGGCGTCACCATGCTCAACGTCACGCCGGTCGGCCCGGAGCCGGCCCGGCTGATCGAAACCGTCAAGAGCTGGCTGTAGGGGGCCCCGATGCAACGCCGCATCTACGACGCCGACCACGAGGCGTTCCGCGAGACCGTACGCACCTTCCTGCACAAGGAGGTGCTGCCGCACTACGAGCAGTGGGAGAAGGACGGCATCGTCAGCCGGGACGCCTGGCGGGCCGCCGGCCGGCAGGGCCTGCTGGGCCTGGCCGTCCCCGAGGAGTACGGCGGCGGCGGCAACCCGGACTTCCGCTACGCGGCGGTGCTCGCCGAGGAGTTCACCCGCGCCGGAGCGCCCGGGCTCGCGATCGGCCTGCACAACGACATCATCGGCCCCTACCTGACCTCGCTGGGCACCGAGGAGCAGAAGCGCCGCTGGCTGCCCGGCTTCTGCTCAGGCGAGACCATCACCGCGATCGCGATGACCGAGCCGGGCGCCGGCTCCGACCTCCAGGGGATCCGCACCAGCGCCGAGGACCGGGGCGACCACTGGCTGCTCAACGGCTCCAAGACCTTCATCTCCAACGGCATCCTCGCCGACCTGGTGATCGTCGTCGCGAAGACCACCCCCGAGGGCGGGGCGCACGGACTGTCCCTGCTGGTCGTCGAGCGCGGCGCCGAGGGCTTCGAACGCGGCCGCAACCTCGACAAGATCGGCCAGAAGTCCCAGGACACCGCCGAGCTCTTCTTCAACGACGTACGCGTCCCCAAGGAGAACCTGCTCGGCGAGCTGAACGGCGCCTTCGTCCACCTGATGACCAACCTGGCTCAGGAGCGGATGGGCATCGCGATGGCGGCCATCGCCGCCGCCGAACACCTGCTGGAGATCACCACCACGTACGTCAAGGAGCGCGAGGCCTTCGGCCGGCCGCTCTCCAAGCTCCAGCACATCCGCTTCGAGATCGCCGAGATGGCCACCGAGTGCGCGGTCACCCGCACCTTCCTCGACCGCTGCATCACCGACCACGCCAACGGGGAACTGGACCACGTCCACGCCTCGATGGCCAAGTGGTGGGCCACCGAACTCCAGAAGCGGGTGGCCGACCGCTGCCTCCAGCTGCACGGCGGCTACGGCTACATGACCGAATACCGGGTGGCGCGGGCCTTCACCGACGGCCGCATCCAGACCATCTACGGCGGCACGACCGAGATCATGAAAGAGATCATCGGCCGCTCCCTCCTCGGCTGACCTCCCCCCTCGGACATCTTCGAAAGGCTTGACCAGTGAGCACCGAAGCGTACGTATACGACGCGATCCGCACCCCGCGCGGCCGCGGCAAGGCCAACGGCGCCCTGCACGGCACCAAGCCGATCGACCTGGTCGTCGGCCTCATCGACGCCCTGCGCGAGCGCAACCCGGGCCTGGACCCCGCGGCCATCGACGACATCGTGCTCGGCGTCGTCGGCCCGGTCGGAGACCAGGGCTCCGACATCGCCCGCATCGCGGCCATCGCCGCCGGCCTGCCGGACACGGTGGCCGGCGTACAGGAGAACCGCTTCTGTGCCTCGGGCCTGGAGGCCGTCAACCTGGCCGCCGCCAAGGTCCGCTCCGGCTGGGAGGACCTGGTCCTCGCGGGCGGCGTGGAGTCCATGTCCCGCGTCCCGATGGCCTCCGACGGCGGCGCCTGGTTCGCCGACCCCATGACCAACTGGGACACCGGCTTCGTCCCGCAGGGCATCGGCGCCGACCTGATCGCCACCATCGAGGGATTCTCCCGGCGCGACGTGGACGAGTACGCGGCCCTGTCCCAGGAGCGGGCCGCCACCGCCATCAAGGAGGGCCGCTTCGCCAAGTCCGTGGTCCCCGTCACCGACCGCAACGGCCTGGTCGTCCTGGACCACGAGGAGTTCGTCCGCCCCGGCACCACCGCCGACACCCTCGCCAAGCTGAAGCCCTCCTTCGCCGACATCGGCGACCTCGGCGGCTTCGACGCCGTCGCACTGCAGAAGTACCACTGGGTCGAGAAGATCGACCACGTCCACCACGCCGGAAACTCCTCCGGCATCGTCGACGGAGCCTCGCTCGTCGCCATCGGCACCCGCGAGGCGGGCGAACGGGGCGGCCTGCGCCCGCGCGCCCGGATCGTCTCCGCCGCGGTCTCCGGCTCCGAGCCCACCATCATGCTCACCGGCCCCGCCCCGGCCACCCGCAAGGCCCTCGCCAAGGCCGGACTGACCATCGACGACATCGACCTGATCGAGATGAACGAGGCCTTCGCCGGCGTCGTGCTGCGCTTCGTCAAGGACATGGGCGTCTCCCTGGACAAGGTCAACGTCAACGGCGGCGCCATCGCGCTCGGCCACCCCCTCGGCGCCACCGGCGCCATGCTCCTCGGCACCGTCGTCGACGAGCTGGAGCGCCAGGACAAGCGCTACGGCCTCGTCACCCTCTGCGTCGGCGGCGGCATGGGCGTCGCCACCATCGTCGAACGCGTCTGATCCGTCCTGATCCCTGATCCCTGATCCCATCTCTGACACGGAAGTAGCGAACATGAGCGAGTCCACCACGATCCGCTGGGAACAGGACGAGACCGGCGTCGTCACCCTGGTCCTCGACGACCCGGGCCAGTCCGCCAACACCATGAACCAGGCCTTCAAGGACTCCATCGCGGCCGTCGCCGACCGCGCCGAGGCCGAGAAGGACTCCATCCGGGGCATCATCTACACCTCCGCCAAGAAGACCTTCTTCGCCGGCGGCGACCTCAAGGACATGATCCGGCTGCGCCCCGAGGACGCCCGGCTGGCCTTCGACACCGGCACCGAGATCAAGCGGTCCCTGCGCCGCATCGAGACCCTCGGCAAGCCCGTCGTCGCCGCCATCAACGGCGCCGCCCTCGGCGGCGGCTACGAGATCTGCCTCGCCTCCCACCACCGCGTCGCCCTCGACGCCCCCGGCTCCAAGATCGGCCTGCCCGAGGTCACCCTCGGCCTGCTCCCCGCCGGCGGCGGCGTCACCCGCACCGTCCGCCTGATGGGCATCGCCGACGCGCTGCTCAAGGTCCTGCTCCAGGGCACCCAGTACGACCCCCGGCGCGCCCTCGCCAACGGCCTGGTCCACGAACTCGCCGCCACCCCCGAGGAGATGCTGGCCAAGGCCCGCGCCTTCATCGACGCCAACCCCGAGTCGAAGCAGCCCTGGGACGTCCCCGGCTACAAGATCCCCGGCGGTACGCCGTCCAACCCGCGCTTCGCCGCGAACCTGCCGGCCTTCCCCGCCAACCTCAAGAAGCAGCTCAACGGGGCCCCGTACCCGGCCCCGCGCAACATCCTGGCCTGCGCCGTCGAGGGCTCCCAGGTGGACTTCGAGACCGCCCTGACCATCGAGGCCCGGTACTTCACCGAGCTCGTCACCGGCCAGACCGCGAAGAACATGATCCAGGCGTTCTTCTTCGACCTCCAGGCCGTCAACGCCGGCCGCAGCCGCCCCCAGGGCACCGAGCCCCGCAAGGTCCGCAAGGTCGCCGTCCTCGGCGCCGGGATGATGGGCGCCGGCATCGCCTACTCCTGCGCCCGCGCGGGCATCGAGGTCGTCCTCAAGGACGTCACCGCCGAGGCCGCAGCCAAGGGCAAGGCGTACTCCGAGAAGCTGCTCGACAAGGCGCTCGCCAAGGGCCGCACCACCGAGGCCAAGCGGGCCGAGCTGCTCGCCCGGATCACCCCGACCGCCGACGCCGCCGACCTGGCCGGCTGCGACGCCGTCATCGAGGCGGTCTTCGAGGACACCGCCCTCAAGCACAAGGTGTTCCAGGAGATCCAGGACGTCGTGGCCCCCGACGCGCTGCTCTGCTCCAACACCTCCACCCTCCCCATCACCGGGCTGGCCGAGGGGGTTTCGCGCCCCGCCGACTTCATCGGCCTGCACTTCTTCTCGCCCGTCGACAAGATGCCGCTGGTGGAGATCATCAAGGGCGGGCGCACCGGCGACGAGGCCGTCGCCCGCGCCTTCGACCTGGTCCGTCAGATCAACAAGACCCCGATCGTGGTCAACGACTCGCGCGGCTTCTTCACCTCGCGCGTCATCGGCCAGTTCATCAACGAGGGCGTGGCGATGGTCGGCGAGGGCATCGAGCCCGCCTCCGTCGAGCAGGCCGCCGCCCAGGCCGGCTACCCGGCCAAGGTGCTCTCGCTGATGGACGAGCTGACCCTCACCCTGCCGCGCAAGATCCGCAACGAGACGCGCAAGGCCTTCGAGGCCGAGGGCCGCGAGTGGACCGAGCACCCGGCCGACCGGGTCATCGACCGGATGGTCGACGAGTTCGGCCGCCCGGGCCGCAGCGGGGGCGGCGGCTTCTACGAGTACGACGAGAGCGGCAAGCGCAGCCGCATCTGGCCCGGCCTGCGCGAGCACTTCGCCAAGCCGGACGCACGGATCCCGTTCGAGGACATGAAGGAGCGGATGCTCTTCTCCGAGGCCCTGGACACCGTCCGCTGCCTCGACGAGGGCGTCCTCACCTCCATCGCCGACGCCAACATCGGCTCCATCATGGGCATCGGCTTCCCGGCCTGGACCGGCGGCGTCATCCAGTACATCAACGGCTACGAGGGCGGCCTGCCCGGCTTCGTGGCCCGCGCCCGCGAGCTGGCCGCCACCTACGGCGAGCGCTTCACCCCGCCGGCCTCCCTGTTGGCGAAGGCCGAGCGCGGCGAGACGTACGCCGACTAGTACCGCCGGCGGTCCCGGGCCCGTGCGTGAACGCGGGCCCGGGACCTGCCGCCTGGGCCGGCTAAGGGCTTGCGGGGAATCAAGGTGTTGCTTCCCTGCAAGCCCTTAGCCGCGCAGGGACGCGAACCCCCCGCGCTCCGCGGCGCCGTCCGGGGCGGACCAGCCGGCCAGGACCTGCCCGAGCAGGCCCTCCCCGGAGGCGGTACCCGGACGGAGCACCCGCGTCAGGGCCAGCGTCAGCGTCGGCGCGTCCAGGCCCGCCGGGCCCACCACGATCTCGGTGGCCCCGGCGGTGTCCGTCACCGTCCCCGGGCCGGTCAGGCCCGCCGGTACGCCGCGCCCTTCGGAGCGGACCTCGACCGTCGGGTCCGGGGTGTCGGTCTCGCTCTGGGCCTGGGCCGTCGCCCGGCCCGCCAGCAGCGCGAGCAACTGCTCGACCAGGACCGGGTCGTGGGCGCCGTCGTAGACCCAGCGCGTGCCCAGCACCCCGTGCTCCAGCGTGCCGACCAGGCCCGCCTCCGCGCCCTCCAGCGGCGCGCCCCGGTAGGTGAGCGGTACGAGGTAGGAGACGGGCCCGGCCCCGGAGCCGTCGGTGACCACCATGAACTCGATGCCCACCTCGCCCTCGGGGTCGTCGAGCCGGAAGCCGCCCGCCTTGGCGAGCGGAGCGCTCTTCTCCGCGCCCTGGTACCAGGGCCTCAAGGGCAGCCAGCCGGAGAGGAGTTCGAGTTTGGTCGGGGACAGAGTGGTGTGGTGGATGATCGCCATGCGGCCGAACCTACCCGCCCTCCGAGGCGAACGCCGCCCGCAACTCCTCCTTCAGCGACCGCTGGAAGGCCGTCACCAGCGCCTGCACCACCATCGGCTGCATGTGCGCCGACAGCGCCTTCATCGACTCCACCCGCTCCGGGTCGTCCTCGTCCTGGGTGAACGGCCCCCACACCTCGTCCCGGAACAGCGCCGTCAGCTGGTGCGCCGCCGTCCGCGCGTGCTCCAGCAGGATCCCCCGCGCCACCAGCAGCGTCTCGTGGGCGATCGGTACGTCGAGCAGCGCGACCCCCAGCCGCAGCAGGCCCAGGTCCACCCGGAAGCCCTCCCCGGAGGCCGACACCACGTTCATCGCGGCCAGCCGGCGCAGGTCCCCGTCCGAGAGGGTCCGCCCCGCCCGCCCCTCCAGCTCCGCCCGCGACACCTCCTGCGCCGCGTCCGGAGCCCAAGTCGCCACCAGGGCCCGGTGGATCGCCAGGTCGTGCGCGCTCAGGTCGTCCGGCAGGGCGTCCAGATAGCGCTGGATCGCCGACAGGGTCATGCCCTGGTGCTGGAGCTCCTCGATCAGCGCGAGCCGCGACAGGTGCTCGGGTCCGTAGTGCCCCACGCGACGAGGTCCGATCACGGGAGGGGGCAAAAGCCCGCGCGTGCTGTAGAACCGTACGGTGCGGACGGTGACACCGGCCTTGGACGCCAGTTCGTCCACGGTGAGCATCGGCTCGGTCGCCCGGTCGGCCATCGTCCGCTCCTCGCTCTCTGATCCACGGCTTGGGTTCAACAGTATTGCTGTCGCACCAACGATGTGAAACGGCCAGGAGCTGCCCATGACCACGAACCTGCGACTGCCCGGACGACCCGAAGAACTCACCCTCCCCGCCCTGCTGGCCCGCAACGCCGCCGAACACCCGGACCTGCCCGCCCTCTCCTGGCGCGAGGGGGACGGCTGGAGGACCCTCACCTGGGGCGAGGTCCGCCGCGAGGTCGCCGTACTCGCCGCCGGTTACGCCGCCCTCGGCGTCGAGCGCGGCGAACACGTCCTGCTGATGATGGGCAACCGCCCCGAGCACTGGCTCAGTGACCAGGCCCTGGTCCACCTCGGCGCCGTCCCCGTCACCGTCTACGGGACCTCCGCGCCCGAGCAGATCGCCCACATCGCCCGCCACAGCCGGGCCCGGTTGGCCGTCGTCGAAGGCGCCGCCGAACGCGACCGGTGGGCGCCGCTGCTGGACGACCCGGGGACCCCCCTGGAACGCCTCGTCATCGCCGAGGCAGCCGAAGCCGGCCCGCACACCGCCTACGGCTCCGTGTACGCGACCGGCGCCCGGCTGCACCGCTCCGGAGACTTCGAGAAGGCCTGGCAGGAAGCCCGCCCCGAGGACCCCCTCACCGTCGTCTACACCTCCGGCACCACCGGCGACCCCAAGGGCGTCCGCCTGACCCACCGCAACATCCTGCTCCAGTCCGTCCGCCTCGACCGGGGCGTCCGGCTGCCCGAACACGCCGAGCACGTCTGCTACCTGCCCTTCGCGCACATCGCCGAGCGGATCCTCGGCATCTACCTGCCCCTGCTGCGCGCCGCCCACGTCCGCCTGGTCGCCGACCCCACCGCCGTGGCGGCCGCCGTCCGCGAGCTGCGGCCCGTGCAGTTCTTCGGGGTGCCCCGGGTCTGGGAGAAGCTCGCCGCGGGCGTCCGCGCGGTCCTGGCGGGCCTGCCGGAGGAGCAGCGGCGCGCCATCGAGGACGCCGGGGACCTGGCCCGGGCCCGGGCCGCCCACCAGGAGCGCGGCGAGGAGGTGCCGGCCGCGCTCGAAGCCTCGTACGCCGGGGCGAAGGAGCGGGTCCTGGACCCGCTGCTGCGGCTGGCGGGGCTGGACCGGCTCGTCTGGACGGCCAGCGCCACCGCGCCGATGCCGATCGACGTGGTCCGCTTCTGGGCCGGCTGGGGGATCACCATCATGGACGCCTGGGGGCTGACGGAGACCTCCGGCGTGTGCACCGTCAACAGCAACACCCCCGACGGGTTCCGGCTGGGCTCGGTGGGCCGGCCGATCGAGGGGCTGGAGCTGAAGGTCGCCGGGGACGGGGAGATCCTCACGCGCGGCGCGACCGTCTTCGACGGCTACCTGCGCCCCGACGGGACGGTGGAGAGCGCCGCCGACGCCGAGGGCTGGTTCCCCACCGGGGACATCGGGCGGCTCGACGAGGACGGCTTCCTGTGGCTGACGGACCGCAAGAAGGAGCTGATCATCACCTCGAACGGGAAGAACGTCTCCCCGGCCCTGGTGGAGAACACCGTCAAGGAGCACCCGCTCATCGGCCAGGCCCTGGTGCACGGCGACGGCCGCTCCTACCTGGTCGCCCTGCTGGTCCTGGACCCCGAGCTGGCGCCGGCCTGGGCGGCCGCCCGGGGCATCACGGCCGCCTCCCTCACCGAGCTGGCCGAGCACCCGGCCGTGCTGGAGGAGACCGCCCGGGCGGTCGCCGCCGCGAACGCCCGGCTCAACCGCACGGAGCAGATCAAGCGGTACCGGCTGCTGGCCGAGGAATGGGGCCCCGCCACGGGAGAGCTCACGCCCTCGCTGAAACTGCGCCGCCGGGTGGTCCGTGAGAAGTACGGGCCGCTGATCGAGGCGCTGTACGAGGAGGACTGAGGCGGGGCGGGCGTCTCCGCCTTCGCCCGCCCAGCCTCCGGGTGCGGGCCGGGGGGTGGGGCCGGGCCGGGGGCCCGGCTGCCTGCCCGTTCCGCCCGCCCCGGCCCCGTACGCCGGTCAGCGGCCGATGACCGGGTAGTGGTCGCTGAGGTTGGCGTACGTGTAGGACTTGCCCCAGCTGGAGACCGTCCAGGGCGCCGACTCCTCCTTGACCACGTTGTTCTCCCAGCCCGCCGGGCGGGCGTTGCCCTTGCGGTACAGGACGTAGTCCAGGTCCTCGCGGGGGTCCGTCGGGTAGCGGTAGTTGGCGATCGAGTTCTGCGCCGTGTCGAAGGAGTACGGGTGCCCCGTGCGCGTGTCGGCGCCGGCCAGGTCCGCGTCCGCGAGCATCGAGGCGTACTCCGGGGTGCGGGAGTCCACGTTCATGTCGCCCGCGATGATGACCTGCTCGTTCGACGGGATGTTCTTGGCGTCGAGGAACGCGTCTATGTTCTTGAACTGGCGGCTGCGCATCTGCGCCGCCTCGCCCGCGCCGCAGCCCGGGTCGGTGGACTGGGCATGGGTGCCGACCACGTGCACCTTGGTGCCGTTGACGTTCAGGACGGCGTAGGCGAAGCCCTTGTTGGACCACCAGTCGGCGCCGCAGGCGTCCTTGTAGACCACCTGCTCCTTGCGCAGGATCGGCCACTTGCTGAGGATCGTGACGCCGCCGTCCTCGGGGGTGGTGGTGGAGTAGGAGCCGCCCGTGGCGTCCCAGCCGCTCTTGCTGCGGCCCACCACCGGGGTCTGGTACGGGTACTGCGCCGAGGAGTTGGCCTGCAGCGCGTCGGAGGCCCCGTTGTCGAAGGCCTCCTGGAGCACCACCACGTCGTGGCCCTGGAAGAAGGAGGCCCGGGGGATCTCCGCGGCCCGGTGGTCCTGGCCCCAGTTCGGGTACAGGCTCTTGCTCATCAGGAACACGTTGTAGGTCAGGACGCTCAGCCGCGGGGTCGCGGCGCCCTCGGCGGCGGTGGCGGCGGGCGCGGCGGTGAGGGCCAGGGCTGCGGCGGCGGTCGTGGCCACGGCCGTGGCGGCGGCGCGGTGGCGGCGGTGCGAGATCTGCGGCATGGAGGTCTCCGTCAGTCCGGTGGAATCCAGCGGGGGAAGATCGACGCCGTAATCCAAGCAGCCGCGGTTACCTCTGGGTAACACCCGTGACAAGACTTTCTGTCCGGACCGAGGACTTCTCGCGCTCGCATAATTGACCCCATGAACCACACGGCCCGCATATCCCCCGAAAGACCCGCCAGGCGCCTCGATCCCGAGCCGCCGCCGCCCGGCGGGGTGCTGTGGTCGACCGCCGGGGACGTCCGCTCCCTGCTGACCCTGCCCGCCGCCTTCACCATGCAGGTCGCCCACCCGGCCGTCGGCGCCGGCGTCGACCAGTACTCGGTCTTCCGCACCGATCCCTGGGGCCGCGGCGAGCGCTCCCTGCGCTCCGTGATGCTGTGGGTCTACGGCGGGTCGGAGGCCGTCGCCGAGGGGCGCAGGGTGCGCCGCCTGCACAAGGAGATCCAGGGGACGGACACCCGGGGCCGGCGGTACCACTCGCTCGACCCCGCCTGCTACGCCTGGGTGCACGCCACCGGCTTCCCCGTCGCCCTGTACGCCGGGCGCTACCTGTTCCGCCCCATCACCCCCGCCCATGAGCGGCAGCTGTACGCGGAGTGGCTCCGGGTGGGCCGGATCCTGGGGCTGCGCGACCGGGACATGCCGCAGACCGTCGAGGAGTTCTGGCCGTACTACCGCCGGATGCTGGCCGAGGAGATCGAGCCGACCAAGGTCGCCCGGGAGCTGCTCTCCACCGATGTGGACCTGCCCCGCCCCGAGGCGGCCTCCCCGGCCCTGCGGCTGCTGCTGCGGATCACCTGGCCGGCCCTGCGCGCGGGCTACCTGCGCTTCCGGGCGTTCGTCACCGTCGGCTACATGCCGCCCGACGCCCGGGCCGCCATCGGCCTGGAGTGGACCCCCGCCCAGGAGCGCCGGCTCCGGCG
This sequence comes from Streptomyces sp. NPDC037421, assembly GCF_055602105.1. NCBI lineage: Bacteria > Bacillati > Actinomycetota > Actinomycetes > Kitasatosporales > Streptomycetaceae > Streptomyces > Streptomyces sp. NPDC037421. Next base: position 65,795 of record NZ_JBVJWV010000002.1, on the reverse strand, counting down.
GTTCAGTACGGCCGTACGGCTCCTCGTACCGGTGCTGCCGGAGCGGCTGCGCTACCTGCCGCGGGCCCGCGCCGCGCGGGCGCGGTGGCGCGCCGGCACCCGCTGACGGGTGCCGGCGCGTGGATCAGTGGTCGTGGACCGTGTTCGTCGCGGCGATCTTCTTCCAGGACTTGGGCTCCGCGGCCGGCTTGGCCGGGGACTGGAGGGTGCGGGCGCCGGGCTTGGCGGCCGGCGGGGCGAAGGCGGGCTTCCCCGGGGTGTACAGCCAGGTCTCGAAGAGCTGCGCCAGCGGCTTGTCCGAGATCTTCTCCGCGTACCGGACGAAGTCCCCGACCTTGGCGTTGCCGTAGGCCCGCTCGGTCGGCCAGCCCTTGAGGATCTTGAAGAACTTCTCGTCGCCGATCTCGTTGCGCAGCGCCTGGATCGCGATGGCGCCCCGGTCGTACACGGCCCCGTGGAACTGGTTGTCCGGGCCCGGGTCACCGGGCTTGACCTGCCAGAACGGGTCCTCGGCGGGGCGTGAGGCGTACGCCCAGCCGGCGAGCTCCTGCGCGGTGCCCTCGCCCTCCTTCTCCGACCAGAGCCACTGGGCGTAGCGGGCGAAGCCCTCGTTGACCCAGATGTCCTTCCAGTTGTCGACGGACACGCTGTCCCCGTACCACTGGTGGGCCAGCTCGTGGACGACGACCGAGACGTTGGCACCGTTCGAGAACTGGCGCGGGCTGTAGAACGGCCGGGTCTGCGTCTCCAGCGCGAAGCCGCTGGGCACGTTCGGGACGTAGCCGCCCAGTGCGTTGAAGGGGTACGGGCCGAAGACCCCCTCCAGCCACTCCGCGACCTCACCGGTCCGCTCCACGCTCGCGCGCGCCGCGCCGGAGTTGTCGCCGAGGTCCTTGCTGTACGCGTTCAGGATCGGCAGGCCGTTCGCCGTCTTGTCGGTGGTGATGTCGAACTTGCCGATCGCGAGCGTCGCCAGGTAGGTGGCCTGCGGCTTGTTGGACCGCCAGTTGTAGCGGGTCCAGCCGAGCCTCGAACTCTGCGACTGGAGCACGCCGTTGCTGATGGCCTGGGTGCCGTCCGGGACGTTGACGGACACGTCGAAGGTGGCCTTGTCGAGGGGGTGGTCGTTGCTCGGGAACCACCACGCCGCCGCGTCCGGCTCCTGCGCCGCCACACCGCCGTCCGGGGTCCGCTGCCACGCCGACCAGCCGTCGACCTTGAACTCGGAGGGCTTGCCCGCGTACTTGACGACGACCGTGGCCTGACGGTCCTTCTGGAGCGGCTGAGCCGGGGTCACTTCGAGCTCGTGCGCGCCCGAGGTCGCGAACTTCGCCTTGGCCCCGTTCACCCGGACCTCGCTGACCTTGAGGCCGAAGTCGAGGTTGAAGCGGGACAGGTCCTGCTTGGCGGTGGCCAGCAGGGTGGCCGTGCCCTCCAGCAGGTCCGTCTTGGGCTGGTACTGCAGGCGCAGGTCGTAGTGGGAGACGTCATAGCCGCCGTTCCCGCTGGCCGGGTAGTAGGTGTCGCCGATACCCGGGGCGCCCGGACCCGCGCTGGCCGCCGACGCCGGGATCACCAGCAGGAGCGAGGCGGCCAGGACGCTCGGGGCGATGACTTTGCGGTGCACGAAGAGCTCCAAGGGGTAGGGGAGACAGATCGGTTCAAGGTCTCGTCGTTCGACCGTATTCACCCGTGACGCCTCAGGTCATGTCCATGGCTCCTGCTGTCACACGATCGCCATTCGGCCGTCATGATCCCGCGCCGGGCCGAAGGTGCCGAGGGGCCTGCTGACCTGCGGATTCCTGTTCGGATACGGCATCGAAGGTGTAGGTATTCCCGTTCGGCCGGGTGGGCGTGCCGTGTTGACGAGGCGTCAGCGCCAGGGGCGGTATTCGGACGCGCGTGCGGGGCGGACCCCGCCGTTGAGGCGGTGTCCGCCCGGGGCAGGGGCGAATTCCGGCCGCTGGAGCGGTGCCGGACCGCCGGGGGCGTGTGCGGTGCAGAGTGGCCGGATCGGCATTCTTGCGGAATGCGGAGCTCGCCCGCCCTGACCGGGCGGGATCGGCGCACGGGCTGGACCCGCTGCCGGCGGGCCCGGCTACCACCCCGGCGGACTCCCCGGGCCGCGGGCGGCGGTCGTGGACCGATACACCGGGCAGGGGCTGCGCACCGCGTCCGAGCAGGTCCTGGTCGCCATCGGCGCCCCGCAGGCCTTGTCGGACCTGGGGATTCGGGCGCGCGGCCAGGCCCTGGCCGTGCGGCTACCGGCAAACGTGGACGCGTCGTGTGCCCGGCGGCCGGCCGGACCGAGGGGCGTTGTGGGTCGAACTACCCGACGGGCCCGACGCGTCGGTCTCCGTCCGAGTGGCGCTGCGACACGGCGTGGAGCTTGTCCCGGGCTCCCCCACCGACCCCTCGGGCGCTCGCGACGCGTACGTCCGCTTGCCGTTCGGCCTCCCGGCCCCCCGCCTGTCCCGCTCCTGGACCGCCTTGCGCGGCCCGGCGCTCCCGCCGCGTGGCTACGGGCCCTTCCCGGTCACGGTCAAGCGGGCCTTCTCCAGGAGCTCCTTGTAGGGCGTCTGGTCCCCGGCGCCGCGCACCTTCGAGAGGCCGTACCGCTCGATGTTCGACTTGTTGTAGAGGGGATCATTGGGCTCGAAGACGATCGTGTCGCCCGGCGGCGATATGGCCACGTCTATGCGCGACCGGTCGCCGATGGGTGCCACCCGCCACACGGAGATGCGCTGCGGACCCCGGGCGATATTGAGGATCTCACTGCTGTTGGAGATTCCGGATTCGTTTCTGTATTTCGTCTCCGCCGGTTCCTTGCAGCGCCACTTGCCTTCCTTCTTGAGGGTTTCGACGGTCGCGCGTGACTGTTCGTACTCGGGAGCCAGTGTCATTCTGTCCCGCCTGATGATGTATGCCTCGGTCTGGGCTCTGAGTGCCTCGCAATCGACCTCATTCTCGGGGCTCTTGGGCTTCTTAGGATCCTTGGGAATCTTGCAATCATTGATCTCGACGACCACATCCTGTGCGACTTCTTCCCCTGGGTTCAGCTCGCGCCCTGCGGGCGTGACGAATTCGCCGTCGTAGATCAATTTGTCGGCAGGGGGTCTGCCTCCGGACATGCTGTTCGCGGACCCGCCGTGGATCCAGTAGATGCTGCCCAGGACGTAAACCGGGACACGGCCGTCGTTCCGTACGTACACGTGGACGGTCACGTGCATCGGTGCTCCTGTGCCGACCAGGCTGGCCTCCCTGAACTCGGCCCCGCTCGTGATCAGCGGGGTTGTCGAATAGGGAACGTAGATCTGTGCGTATGCCAGGTTGGTGCAGGCGAGCAGGGTGGGGATGATTGCCCCGATCGCGATTCGCCCGGGATTGCGAAGGCCCTTCCATGCCCGGCATCTGATGAGTACGGTCCCGGCTGTCACGGAACCGGCGAGGAGGGCTATCGCAACCACGGACCAGCCGGTGAAATGCCCGCCGATCAGGATGAGGAGCGAGAGACTGCAGAGGAAGACGATCGCCACTCCGGCCAGGACGACAGCCCCTGAATAGCGTCTTTCTCGCTTGTGCCAGTAATCGAGGGCGGCCACTGCGGCAAGCAGTGCCACCAGGGCCGCTGCCAGCACGGAATACCCCGCGAGTCGCCCACCGAAGGTCAGGGCGTTGCGGCAGTCCTCCCAGCCGATCCAGCCGAGCAGGCACGCGGTCGAGAGGAGGCCGAGGAACATGAGGGCGCCGACCGTTCGGCGCTGCACCGTTCGGTCCGGCCAGACGGTGCTGCCTCCGCCGAGCCACTGGACGGGGTGCCTGCATCTCAGCCCGGCATGGTGCAGGAAGTCGTGGAGCTCCCCGCGGGACCGCACCTTGGCCGCGCACTTGCCGTTGATCGTGACTTTTCTCCAACCAAGGTCATCAGGCGGCCCTACGGTTACTTCGGGCGTGTTCGCCATGTCACCAGCCTGCCGCCTGTTCTCCGAAGGCGCCCCCGGAGCGACGCGCGCCCATCGGAGTGCAGTCGAGGCGGTTCAGGTTGAACCTGGATGTGACGGGTCTGTGTCGCTCACCCTCACGGGAGTTCCCATGCGTACCCGACTTCTCGGCTTCATCGCCGCCCTGGTCCTGGCGGCTCTCGGCACCACGGGCCCCTCCGCGCAGGCCGCCGTTCCCGCCGTCGACGGTCCGACGTGCGTGGCCTACCACGGATCGGTGGAGTACGACTCCGTATCCGGCCTGTGGATCTGCGTGGGAGGCCACTACGACGGCGAATCCATCAACTGACGACGACCGCTCCCGTCGGCGCGGTCACCGCCGCCTTCTGCGACTACCGGCCCGAGCTCGGCGGCGCCTTCGTCAAGCGGGCCGTCGCCGCCGGCGCCTTCCCGCGCGACCTCTTCGGAAAGGGCTGAGGGGCTCCCGCGGACCACCGGCGGCACCTGCCACAATTGACAGCCTTCCACGCAAACGCACGAAGGCAGGCGGGACCGCACAGTGACCATGTCCATCGAAGGCAGGATCGCCGAGGAGCTCGGCGTACGGGAACGGCAGGTCAAGGCCGCCGTCGAGCTGCTCGACGGCGGCTCCACCGTGCCGTTCATCGCGCGCTACCGCAAGGAAGCGACCGAGATGCTCGACGACGCCCAGCTGCGCACCCTGGAGGAGCGGCTGCGGTACCTGCGCGAGCTGGAGGACCGCCGCGCCGCGATCCTCGACTCCGTCCGCGAGCAGGGCAAGCTCGACGCGGAGCTGGAGGCCCGGATCGCCGCGGCCGACACCAAGGCCCGGCTGGAGGACATCTACCTCCCCTTCAAGCCCAAGCGCCGCACCAAGGCCCAGATCGCCCGCGAGGCCGGCCTGGAACCCCTCGCCGAAGGCCTGCTCGCCGACCCCTCCGCCGAACCGGCCGCCGCCGCGGCCGCGTTCGTGGACGCCGGCAAGGGCGTCGCCGATCCGGCCGCCGCCCTGGAGGGCGCCCGCGCCATCCTCACCGAGAAGTTCGCCGAGGACGCCGACCTGATCGGCGACCTCCGCGAGCGCATGTGGGGCCGCGGCAGGCTCGCCGCGAAGGTCCGCGAGGGCAAGGAGGAGGCGGGCGCCAAGTTCTCCGACTACTTCGACTTCGCCGAGCCCTTCACCGCCCTCCCCTCGCACCGCGTCCTCGCCATGCTGCGCGGCGAGAAGGAGGACGTCCTCTCCCTGGACCTGGAGCCGGAGGAACCCTCCGAAACCCCCGGCCCCTCCACGTACGAGGGCCTCATCGCCCGCCGCTTCGGCGTCGCCGACCGCGGCCGCCCCGGCGACAAGTGGCTCGCCGACACCGTCCGCTGGGCCTGGCGCACCAAGATCCAGGTGCACCTCGGCATCGACCTGCGGACCCGGCTGCGCGCCGCCGCCGAGGACGAGGCCGTACGGGTCTTCGCCGCCAACCTGCGCGACCTGCTGCTCGCCGCCCCCGCCGGCACCCGCGCCACGCTCGGCCTGGACCCGGGCTTCCGCACCGGCGTCAAGGTGGCCGTCGTCGACGCGACCGGCAAGGTCGTGGCCACGGACGTGATCCACCCGCACGTCCCCGCCAACAAGTGGGACGAGTCCATCGCCAAGCTCGCCCGCCTCGCCCGGCAGCACGCCGTCGAGCTGGTCGCCATCGGCAACGGCACCGCCTCCCGCGAGACCGACAAGCTCGCCGGGGACCTCATCACCCGCCACCCCGAGCTGAAGCTCACCAAGGTGATGGTCTCGGAGGCCGGCGCCTCCGTGTACTCCGCCTCGGCCTTCGCCTCGCAGGAACTCCCGGACATGGACGTGTCCCTGCGCGGCGCCGTCTCCATCGCCCGCCGCCTCCAGGACCCCCTCGCCGAGCTGGTCAAGATCGACCCGAAGTCCATCGGCGTCGGCCAGTACCAGCACGACCTGTCCGAGGTGAAGCTGTCCCGCTCGCTCGACGCGGTCGTCGAGGACTGCGTGAACGGCGTCGGCGTGGACGTCAACACCGCCTCCGCCCCGCTGCTCTCCCGGGTGTCGGGCATCAGCGGCACCCTCGCCGAGAACATCGTCGCCCACCGCGACGCCAACGGCCCCTTCCGCAGCCGCAAGGGCCTCAAGGACGTGGCCCGCCTGGGTCCGAAGGCGTACGAGCAGTGCGCGGGCTTCCTGCGGATCCGCGGCGGCGACGACCCGCTGGACTTCTCCAGCGTGCACCCCGAGGCCTACCCCGTGGTCCGGGCCATGGGCAAGGCGGCGGGCGCCGAGGTGGCGGTGCTGATCGGCAACACCTCGGTGCTGGGCTCCCTGCGGCCCGAGCAGTTCGTCACCGAGGCCTTCGGCCTGCCCACCGTCACCGACATCCTGCGCGAGCTGGAGAAGCCGGGCCGAGACCCGCGCCCCGCCTTCAAGACGGCCACCTTCAAGGACGGCGTCGAGAAGATCGGCGACCTGGCTCCGGGCATGATCCTGGAAGGGGTGGTCACCAACGTGGCCGCCTTCGGCGCCTTCATCGACATCGGCGTCCACCAGGACGGGCTCGCGCACGTGTCGGCCCTGTCGAAGACCTTCGTCAAGGACCCCCGAGACGTGGTGAAGCCGGGCGACATCGTCCGGGTCAAGGTCATGGAAGTGGACATCCCGCGCAAGCGGATCTCGCTCACCCTGAGGCTGGAGGACGAGGCCGGCGCCGAGCGCGGCGCCGGCGCCCCCCGGCAGCGGGACGAGCGGCAGGGCGACCGCCGGGGCGGCGGCGGGCGCCCGCCGCAGCAGCGCGGCGGCCAGGGCCAGGGGCAGGGCCAGCGCGGCGGCGACGGCCGGCGCCAGGGCGGTCAGGGCGGTCAGGGAGGTCAGGGCGGCAAGGGCGGTGGAGGGCAGCGCTCCGGCGCCCCGGCGCCCGCCAACAGCGCCATGGCCGACGCCCTGCGCCGGGCCGGGCTGACCGGACCCGAGGAGGGCCGGGGCCGCCGGTAGCGGCACGCCGGGCCGCGGCCCGGACGACCTCCGGCAGGAGTGGCCGAATACCCACCCCGCCGGGGGAACCTCCTTGCCAACTCCCCGGAACGATCTGTAGGGATGGTGGAACGCCCGTTCGCCCGTGCGGACGGGCGTTCCCGTTTTCCCCTCCGGGACCGCACTCCCGAGGCCGCCTCAAGGCACAGGACGCCATGCCGATGCCCACCCCCCACGCCTACCGACGCTGCCCGAGAAGGGGTCCGAAGAGGGAACGCATGCCCTATCGGGATCTCAGCCTGCGCAAACGGTGCGAGACGATTCTCGGTCACTTGGACCTGACGACCCCGTTCTCCCTGGAAGGCCTGTGCACGCACATGGCCGACCGGCGAGGCCGCCCCATCCGTCTCCACCCGCTGCCCAGGGAGGCCGCAGAATCCGGCGTCTGCGGGCTGTGGGTCGGCACTGAGACCGTGGACTACGTCTTCTACGAGGCCCACACCACCCCCCTGCACCGGGAGCACATCGTGCTCCACGAGCTCGGGCACATCCTCTTCGGCCACCACTCCCTGGAGAGCGAGGAGACCGACGGCAGGGCCCCCGTCGTCCGTGGCCGCACGAACTACACCACCCTCCAGGAGCAGGAGGCGGAGATGCTCGCGAGCATGATCCGCATCCGCACCTCCACCGCCGGCCACCCCCGCCGCGCAGCCGCCCACCGGGGAGCCCTCGCCCGGCTGGAGTCCGCCATGGGCTACGTACGGGGCCACCGCGATGGCAGCTGAACTCGCCGCCGCCGGCGACTGGCTCGCCGTCCCCAGCGTGGTCTGCCTGTGGATCGCCGTCCTGCTCCGCGCCCCCGGCGCCCTGCGCTCCCCGGAACAGCGCGGACTGTGGCTGGCCGTCGCCACCGCGGCGGCCGCGATGACCCTGAACCTGCCCGCCGTCGTCACGTACGCCATGAGCCGCGAGCCCTCGTACGCCCACACGGTCGGCCTCGTCCGCAACCTCATCGGCGTCCTGTCGGCGGGCGCCGTCCTCTACTTCGTCGCCGCCGCCACCCGCGGACGCAGGCTCCAACTCGCCTCCTGGGCGGGCACGGTGCTCTGGTTCGCCGTCCTCCTCACCCTGGACGCCACCGCCCCCGAACACGGCACGCACACCATCCCGTCCGCCGGACAGCCGGTGCCCTCCCTCGCGTACTGGCTCGTGCTGATCTCCGCCCACCTGATCGCCAACACCATCTGCGTCTTCGTCTGCTGGCGCTACGGCCGCCGCTCGGAAAGCGGCGCACTCGCCCTGGGACTGCGGCTGTTCGGCCTGGGCACCGCGCTGGCCTGGGCGTTCTGGTTCGCTTACCTGCTCAAGGCCCTCTTCGGCAGCACCTGGGCGCTGCCCGCCCTGCCGCTGATGATGAACCTGCACGGCCTGCTGCGCGCCGCCGCGATCCTCGTGCCCACCGTGTTCACGCTGCACCGCACCCTCGCCGACGCCACCACCGCCTGGCGGCTGTGGCCGCTGTGGCGGGACCTGGTCCAGGCCGTCCCGTACGTGGTCCTCACCGAGCCCCGGACCGGGCGGCTGCTGGAACTGCTCTGGCCGCCCGTGCCGCGCAACCTGCTCGTCTACCGCAAGGTCATCGAGACCCGCGACGCGATCCTGATCCTGGGGGAGTACGTCACCCCGGGCGTGCCGGAGCTCGCACGCGGCCATGTCGCCGGTACGGGCATCCCCGAGCAGCGGCGCACCGCCGCCGCGCTGGCCTGCGTACTGAAGGAGGCCCGGCGGGTGAAGCTCGCCGGACTGCCCGGGCAGCCGCCGCGGGCCCCCGCGCTGGACCTCCCCGCCGCGATGCAGACCTCGGCCGAGGGCGGGGACCTGGCGGACGAGGCCAGGTTCCTGGTGGACGTCGCCCAGGCCTACGCCTCGCCCGCGGCCGCCGCCTTCGCCCCCGTCACCCGAACCGCCTGAACGCCCAGGAAGCGAACCCACGTGCCCACCACCGTACTGATCACCGGGGCCAGCGCCGGCCTCGGCGCCGCCTTCGCGCGGGCCTTCGCCGCCAAGGGCTGCGACCTGGTCCTCGTCGCCCGGGACAAGGACCGCCTGGAGGCCCTGGCCGCCGAACTCGCCCGGGAGGACGGCAGCACCTGCGAGGTGCTGCCCGCCGACCTGCTCGACCCCGCCGCCCTCTCCACCGTCGCCGAACGGCTCGCCGACACCGCGCGGCCCGTCGACGTCCTGGTCAACAACGCCGGATTCGGCCTGCCCGCGCCCTACCCGTACAACCCGGTGGAGGACGAGGAGCGGATGCTCGACCTCCTCGTGAAGGTCCCGCTCCGGCTCACCCACGCGCTCCTGCCGGGCCTGCGCGAACGCCGCCGCGGCGCCGTGCTCAACGTCTCCTCCGTCGCGGGCCTGCTCCCGACCGGCACGTACGGGGCGGCGAAGGCCTGGATCACCGCCTTCAGCGAATCCCTCCGGGTCGACATGGAGCCCTACGGGGTCCGCGTGCTCGCGGTGGTCCCGGGCTTCACCCGCACCGAGTTCCAGGAACGCGCCGGCATGGACGTCAGCGCCCTGCGCGACGCGGTGTGGCTGGAGCCGGAGGCCGTGGTGGCCAAGGCCCTGCGCGATCTCGCCCGCCGCCGCCCGATCAGCGTCACGGGCCGCCACTACCAGGCGTACGCCTTCGCGGCCCGCCACCTGCCGCGGGCCTTCGTGGCCCGCAGGATGGCCCGCGACCGGCGCCCCCCGGCCGGCACGGCGGACTGAGCGGGCCGGTTTGCGGGGCCGCCGTCCGGGCAGCCGCCGGGTGAGGGGGACAGCGGCCCGAGGGCAGAGGAGGACCTGCCATGGACGAGCAAGGCGGAGCCGGAGGCGTCCCGCTCCACGGCGAGGACGCGGCACAGCACCGCAAACCGCACGTCAGGCGGGACCCGCCGTCCCGGGAACCGCGCCCCGAGCCGGAGCTCGCCCCCGTCCGGCGTGAGGACACGGACGAGGCGAGCCGCCTCGACCGCCCCCACGGCCAGGACCAGGACCCCGGCGAGCCCCGCAAGCACCGCAGCCACGGCAAGGGCCCCGACGAGTTCTAGACGACGAGTCCTGGACGGGGTTCCCCCGGCTGGTGGTCAGAGCTCGGTGACCTTGCCGGCCGCGACTTCCAGCCTGCGGGTCACGTGCACCGCGTCCAGCATCCGCCGGTCGTGCGTGACCAGCAGCAGCGTGCCCTCGTAGGCCTCCAGGGCCGATTCCAGCTGCTCGATCGCCGGCAGGTCGAGGTGGTTCGTCGGCTCGTCCAGCACCAGCAGGTTCACCCCGCGCCCCTGGAGCAGGGCCAGGGCCGCCCGGGTGCGTTCGCCGGGGGACAGGGTCGCCGCCGGGCGCAGCACGTGCGCCGCCTTCAGGCCGAACTTGGCCAGCAGCGTACGCACCTCCGCCGGCTCGGTGTCCGGGACGGCCGCGCAGAAGGCCTCCAGCAGCGGCTCCTCGCCGAGGAACAGGCCGCGCGCCTGGTCGACCTCCCCGACCAGGACGCCCGAGCCGAGGACGGCCGAGCCGGAGTCCGGGGTCAGCCGGCCCAGCAGGACCGCGAGCAGGGTGGACTTGCCGGCGCCGTTGGCCCCGGTGATCGCCACCCGGTCCGCCCAGTCGATCTGCAGGCTCGCCGGGCCGAAGGAGAAGTCGCCGCGCTTGACCGCCGCCTCGCGCAGGGTGGCGACCACCGAGCCGGAGCGCGGGGCCGCGGCGATCTCCATGCGCAGCTCCCACTCCTTGCGGGGCTCGTCCACGACCTCCAGGCGCTCGATCGCGCGCTGCGTCTGGCGGGCCTTCGCGGCCTGCTTCTCGCTGGACTCGCCGCGCAGCGCCTTGCCGATCTTGTCGTTGTCGCTCGACTTGCGGCGGGCGTTGCGCACGCCCTTGTCCATCCAGTTGCGCTGCATCTGCGCCCGGCCTTCGAGCGCGGCCTTCTTGTCCGCGTACTCCTCGAACTCCTCGCGGGCGTGGCTGCGGGCCCGCGCGCGCTCCTCCAGGTACGACTCGTAGCCGCCGCCGAAGAGCTTGATCTGCTGCTGTGCCAGGTCCAGTTCGAGGACCTTGGTGACGGTCCGGGTCAGGAACTCGCGGTCGTGGCTGATGACCACCGTGCCCGCGCGGAGCCCCGTCACGAACCGCTCCAGCCGCTCCAGACCGGCCAGGTCCAGGTCATTGGTGGGCTCGTCGAGCAGGAACACGTCGTAGCGGGACAGGAGCAGGGAGGCGAGGCCCGCCCGGGCGGCCTGGCCGCCGGACAGGGCCGACATCGGCAGGTCCAGGCTCACCGCCAGACCCAGCTCGTCCGCCACCTCCTGGGCGCGCTCGTCGAGGTCGGCGCCGCCGAGGTTCAGCCAGCGGTCGAGGGTGTCCGCGTACGCGTCGTCGGCGCCCGGAGTGCCGTCCACCAGCCCCTGCGTGGCTTCGTCCAGCGCCGCCTGCGCGGCGGCCACGCCGGTCCGGCGGGCGAGGAACTCCCGCACCGACTCGCCGGCGCGCCGCTCCGGCTCCTGCGGGAGGTGGCCGACGGCCGCCCCGGGCGGGGAGAGCCGCAGCTCACCGGTCTCCGGGGTGTCCAGCCCGGCGAGCAGGCGCAGCAGGGTCGACTTCCCGGCGCCGTTGACACCGACGAGTCCGATGACGTCGCCGGGCGCGACGACGAGGTCGAGACCGGCGAAGAGCGTGCGCTCACCGTGCGCGGCGGTGAGGTTCTTGGCGACGAGGGTTGCAGTCATGATGCCCCGATCCTATCGGCGCGCCGCCGTCCTACCCGCCGATCAGCCGCAGGCCCGCCCACAGGGCCGTCACCGCCGCCGCGAGGGACACCGGCGTGGTGAGAGCCCGAGCCGGGTGAACTCGCCCAGCCGGACGTCCTCGCCGTGCGCGTGCAGGAGCCGCCGCCACGGCAGGTGGCCAGGGAGCCGGCGTACGTGAGGTCCGGGCCGATGTCCACGCCGATCGGCACGGCCAGCACCACCCCCGGCCCGCCGGGCGCGGCCGGGGGCAGCAGCGCGAGCACCGCGGGCAGGTTGTTGATCAGGTTGGCACCAGGAACACCCCGCCCAGCAGCCCCGCCGCCCCCCGCCCGGCCGCGCGCCGGGCAGGACGGCACTCCGGACGGCGTGGCGGGGGACCGCCCAAGGATGCAGCACCTCCGCCGCGTGTCCGTATAGGTGGGACACCCGTCATTGCGGCCATCGCTGCCCCGTCACAGGATGGAGGCATGTCACCGCGAAACGTGCTCGTCGTCCTCTACGACGGGGTGCAGAGCCTGGACGTCACCGGCCCCGTCGAGGTCTTCGACGGAGCCGGCCGCCTCCGGAGGGAGGAGGGCTACGCGATCCGCACCGCCTCCCTCGGAGGCGCGCCGGTACGCACCAGCAGCGGGCTGACCCTGCTCCCGGACGGCGGCCTGGAGGGTGCCCGCCCCGGCCCGGGGACCACCCTCCTGGTGCCCGGCGGCCGCTACACGGCCGACTTCGAACCGAGGCTCACCGACTGGCTGCGCGCGTACGGGGGTCGCGCGGAGCGACTGGTGTCGGTCTGCACCGGGGGACTGCTGCTGGCCGAGGCCGGGCTGCTGGACGGGCGGCGGGCCACGTCGCACTGGTCGGTGTGCGAGCGGATGGCCCGGGACTACCCCCGGGTGTCGGTGGAACCGGACCCCATCTACGTCCGCGACGGCCCCGTCGCCACCTCGGCCGGGGTCACCGCCGGGATCGATCTCGCGCTGGCGCTGGTGGAGGAGGACCTCGGGCGGGACGCGGCGCTGGTGATCGCCCGGCACCTGGTGGTGTTCCTGCGCCGCCCCGGGAACCAGGCGCAGTTCAGCGCGCAGCTGGCGGCGCAGACGGCCAGGCGGGAGCCGCTGCGGGACGTCCAGCAGTGGATCACCGAGCACCCGGACGGGGACCTGAGCGTGGAGGCCCTGGCGGCCCGGGCGGCGCTGTCGCCGAGACACTTCGCGCGGGCCTTCCAGGCGGAGACGGGGGTGACGCCGGGGCGGTACGTGGAGCGGGTGCGGGTGGAACACGCGCGGCGGCTGCTGGAGGAGGGCGGGGAGGGGGTCGCGCAGATCGCCCGCTCGTGCGGCTACGGAACGCCGGAGGCCCTCCGGCGGGCGTTCGTCAAAACCCTGGGCCAGCCCCCGGCCGAATACCGCCGCCGCTTCGGCCGCCGCCAGCCTCCTCCGTGACGCGGGCCCCGCACCGCGCAGCGCCGGCCACCCGCAGACGAGCCATCCGCCCCAGCCCATGCCCGTGGTCCCGCCCGGCGGCCCGACGGACGGAGTCCGGCGCGGCCGCGCGTCAAGAAGGGGTGCGGCGCGTCAGAAAGGAACGTGCCGCCGGGCACGGTACGGGCGTTGTACCGGCGCCCGGCAAACACAGGCTTCCGCCCCCGCACGCAGGGGCGGCCAACCGCTCCGGAGGAGCCATGCAGATCGCCGTACTGCTCTACGACCGTTTCACCGCGCTCGACGCCGTCGGACCCTACGAGACCCTCAGCCGCATCCCCGACGCCGAGACCGTGTTCGTCGCGGAGCGCCCCGGCCCCGTCCGCACCGACAACGGCGCGCTCGGGCTCGTCGCCGACAAGGCGCTCGGGGAGGTGACCCGTCCGGACATCGTCATCGTGCCCGGCGGGCCGCACCCCGAGGCGGAGATGGAGAACCCCGCCGTGCTCGACTGGCTCCGGGCCGTGGACGCCACCAGCACCTGGACCACCTCCGTCTGCACCGGCTCGCTCCTCCTCGCCGCCGCCGGCCTGCTCGACGGCCGGCGGGCCACCAGCCACTGGCTCTACCTCGACAGGCTGGTCCCCTTCGGCGCCGAGCCCACCGGCGAGCGGGTGGTCTTCGACGGCAAGTACGTCACCGCCGCCGGCGTGTCCTCCGGCATCGACATGGGGCTCGGCCTGCTCGGCCGGATCTCGGGGGACGAGTACGCCCAGGCCGTGCAGCTGCTGTGCGAGTACGACCCCCAGCCGCCCTACGACGCCGGCTCCCCGGAGAAGGCCCCGGCCGAGCTCGTCGCCCGGATGCGCGCCGCCAATCCGCTCAGCTAGTACCGGTACGGTCCACCGGCGGACGCCAGCCGAAGTCCGGAGCACGCCGCTCCAGGAACGCGGCGACACCCTCCGCGGTGTCGCCGCTCGCGGCGGCCTGGGCCGCCCAGTACGCGTCCCGGCCGGTGCGGCCGTCCGCGAACTCCTTGGCGGCGGCCTGCGTCAGCCGCGAGCGGGTGGTCAGGATCCGGGCGAAGGCGGCCACCCGCTCCTCCAGCCGGCCCGCCGGCAGCAGCTCGTTCAGGAACCCGGCCCGCAGGGCCGTCTCCGCACCGATCAACTCCGCCGAGAACAGCAGGTACTTGGCCCACGCGGGGCCGACCACCGAGGCCAGCCGCCGGGTGGAGGACGCCGGGTAGACGATGCCCAGCCTCGCCGGGGTCACCCCGAACCGCGCGCCCTCCTCCGCGAAGCGCAGGTCGCACGCGGCAGCCAGCTGGCTGCCGCCCCCCACGCAGAACCCGCGGATCGCCGCCAGCGTCGGCTTCGGGAAGGCGGCGAGGGCCTCCTCCGCCGCCACGGACAGGGCCTGCGGGTCCTCCTTGCCGGTGAGCGAGGAGATGTCGGCCCCCGCGCAGAAGGTCGGACCGGCCCCGGTCAGCACCAGCACCCGTACGGCCTCGTCCTCGGCGAGCAGTTCCAGCAGCTCCGGCAGCGCCCGCCACATCGAGGCGGTCATGGCGTTCCGCTTGGCCGGGTGCGAGATGACGACGGTGGCGACCCCGTCGGCAAGCGTGTGGTGGAGGGCTGCGTCCATGCGCCGGATGCTATCCCGGGCAGCCGATCCTATGATCAAGGGGAGTCCGACCCCCGGGGGGTGCCGAGGAGGTGGCACGTCCATGGGCGCCGACCGCAGTGACCCGGGCCCGCGGCAGCGGGAGCAGGAGCAGCTGAAGCGCGGCTTCGGGCTGCTGGCCCTGCTCGGGGTGGTCCTCGTACTGGCCGGGCTGGTGGGCCTGGTCTACACGGGCGTGGCCACCCTGACCTCGATGTTCCTCTTCGGCTGGCTGCTGCTCATCGGCGGCGTCGTCGGTCTCGCGCAGGCCGTGCAGTCGCGGGGGAGCAACTACTTCTGGCTCGCCGTCATCGTCGCGGCGATCAACCTGGCCGCGGGCTTCGTGATCCTGCGCCGTCCGGAGGCGAGTGCCGAGGCCCTGACGATGTTCGCGGCCCTGCTCTTCCTCACCGGCGGGGTGTTCCGCCTCGTCGGCGCCCTGGTGGTGCGCGGGGCGAACTTCGGGATCTCGCTGGTCCAGGGTGCCTTCGGGCTCCTGCTGGGCATCCTGATCCTCTCCAACTGGCCCGGCAGCAGCCTGTACGTGATCGGAACCTTCTTCTCGCTCGCCCTGCTGTTCGACGGACTCAGCCTGGTGGGGCTGGGCATGGGAGCCCGCCGGATCCTCGGCCTGGTCAGGGAGGATGACGAGACGGCCGCCCCGGGCGCGGCGGGCGGGACGCGGGAGGAGGCCGGGAAGCGGCCGCCGCCGGATCAGGAACAGACCAACAACTGACTCTGTCATAAACCAGTGGTCAGAAAGCGTCCGATTGACGCTGACTTCTGGTCAGCGGCGCGGTCCGGACCAGGCTGTTCCCCACTCTTGACGCGTGGAGACGATCGAGCGCGAAGACGGGGGCCGGAAGATGGACGACAGCGGGAGCATCCCGCCGGCCAGGGGAGGTGAGGTGTCGGCTCCGGCCGACCCCCTCGCTTATGAGGGAGTGTGGCGCTTCACCGCGCCCGCGGTCGAAGAATCCGTTCCGCAGGCCCGCCGCGCGGTCCGCGACCTGCTCGGCCGCCAGGGGGTGCCGGCCCAGCAGGACCTGGTGTACTCCCTGCTGCTGATCGTCTCCGAACTGGTGACGAACTCGGTCCGGCACGCGGCCCTGCTCTCCCCGGAGGTCGCCGTCGAGGTGGCGGTGGGCCGGGAGTGGGTACGGGTGGCCGTCGAGGACAACCACCCGTACCGGCCCAAGGCGCTGGAGGCCGACTTCGGCCAGACCGGCGGCCGGGGCCTGCTGCTGGTCCGGGAGATCACCCTGGAGGCCGGCGGGGTGTGCGACGTCGAGCACACCGCGACGGGCGGCAAGGTGATCTGGGCGGCCCTGCCGCTCGTCGCCCCGGCCCCCGGGATCTGATCCCAGGGGCGGCATCCCGGGCGTCCGCACCTGAACGGCGTAGCGGCTACCAGCCGGCCGCGTCGCCGGTCAGCTCGCGGATCGCCGGGCGCGCCGCGTCCAGCACGGTCATGAACCAGGCGGAGAAGGGCTGCTCCGCGTGCCGCTTCGCCAGCTCCTCGGCCGTGACGAAGGCGGTGTCGCCGACCTCCTCCGGATCCGGGTCCAGCACGGGCCGGGCCAGTCCCACGAACAGGTGGTTGTACTCCTGCTCCACCAGCCCGGAATCCGGGTCCGGGTGGTTGTAGCGGACCGTACCCGCCTCCGCGAGCAGCGAGGGCGAGAGCCCGAGCTCCTCATGGGTGCGCCGGGCCGCGGCCGCGAACGGCGACTCCCCGGGGTAGGGGTGGCCACAGCAGGTGTTCGACCAGACGCCGGGGGAGTGGTACTTCCCGAGGGCGCGCTGCTGGAGCAGCAGCCGGCCCTGCTGGTCGAAGAGGAACACGGAGAACGCCCGGTGCAGCAGGCCCGGTGCCTGGTGCGCGGAGAGCTTCTCCGCCGTGCCGATGGTGTTGCCGGACTCGTCGACCAGTTCGAGCATGATCGGTTCTTGAGCTCCGGTGCCGGCGGACGCGCTGCTGGTGGCGTCGGTGGCTGGTGTGGTCGGCATACCCATCCTTCGCTTCGGACTTCGGCCTTCAGTCTGCCGTACAAAAGAGGCTTGTCCCCACTTCGGCGATCCGCGCATGTCCGCCCCCCGCCGCGTGGTAGGCGGCGGGGGGCGGACGTCCAGCCGGGGATCAGATCCCGAAGGGGGCCGGATAGGAGATCGTGCCCGCCGGCACCGGAACGGAATCGTCCAGCACCAGGGCCATCATCGCCTCGTCGGGCACCTCGAAGGGCGCCCTGATCCCGAACCGCGAAGCGGGCACGAAACCGAACCGCGGATAGTACGAGGGATGCCCGAGGACCAGCACCAGCGCCTCCCCGCTCTCCCGCGCGGCCGCGAGCAGCGCCCGTACGACGGCGCTCCCCGCCCCCGAGCGCTGGAGGGCGGGATCGGCGGCCACCGGCGCGAGGGCCAGCGCGGGCACCCCGTCCACCCGGCACCGGGTCAGCAGGGCGTGCGCCGCCACCTTCCCGTCCGGGCCCTCGGCCACGTACGAGAGCCCCGGCAGCCAGGCCCCGGCGTCGGCGCGCAGCGCGTCCACGAGATCGGCCTCCAGCGGGGTGCCGAAGGCCGCCAGGTTGACGGCCCGCACGGCCTCCGCGTCGGCGGGCGCCTCCGGGCGGGCCCGCCAGCGGTCCCCGTCCCCGGCGGTGACCGGGGCCAGCACGAAGCCCGTGTACCCGTACTCGTGCCCGTGCCGTTCCCGTACGGCGAGCTCCTCGCGTACGTATTCCAGCGCGGCCTCCTCCGCGGGGGAGGCGGGCACGGCCGCCCGGACCCGCTCGCCGAGCGGGCCGTAGTACTCGGCCCAGTCGGAGTCGGGCTGGAGCCGGGTGCCGAGCACCCGGTACCCGGCGGACTGGGCGGCCGCGGTGTTGCGGGCGGTGGAGCGCAGCGGGTACTGGGGATCCCAGAAGGCCCGGGCCCCGGCCGAGGGCTCCTCGGCGGTCCACTCGCACTCGCTCAGCACGAGCCGCCCGCCGGGTGCCAGCAGGCGCTTCCACTCGGCGAGCGCCCGGTCGAAGCCGAGGATGTAGGCGGAACCCTCCGCCCACACGAGGTCGAAGGAGCCGTCCTCGAACCCCTCGGCGGGCAGCGCGCCCATGTCGGCCCGCACCGTGCGGACCCGTCCCGCGAGGCCGCGGGCCCCGGCGGCCGCGCGCAGTTCGTCGAGGAAGGGCTCGTGGAGGTCGACGGCGGTCACCTCGGCGAGGCCCGCCCCGCCCGCCTCGGCGGCGAGCAGCAGGGCGCTGCGGCCCGGGCCGCAGCCCAGGTCGAGGACGCGCGGCCGCTCAGGCAGCGGTCCGCACAGGGAGAGCAGGTGCCGGGTGGA
The DNA here is from genome assembly GCF_055602105.1 of Streptomyces sp. NPDC037421. NCBI lineage: Bacteria > Bacillati > Actinomycetota > Actinomycetes > Kitasatosporales > Streptomycetaceae > Streptomyces > Streptomyces sp. NPDC037421. The sequence continues at coordinate 47,634 of NZ_JBVJWV010000002.1, read as the reverse complement.
GTCGTCGGAACCGGGGGACTGCCGGGGCAGCCCGCGGTGCAGCTCCATGAAGGCGGCGAAGACGCCGTCATCAGAGCCGGAGGCGGAAGAGGTGGTGTTGTCGGTCAACGTGAACCCTTGAACGGGGGCTCCGGCCGACGAGGTCTTACCGGTGTGGGATCAGACCCGGCCGGACGCCCGGAAGGAAACGGGGATGTACCGGAGTTCGCTGCGCACGGCCGCGACCACTGCGACGGTCATCAACCCACCTCGTTTCCCGTTCCGGGCCGCTTCGGCCCACCTTCGCGCCCCCACGTGACCCGGGTGCGCCGCCGTCCACCCTAACATCCGGGTCCGAACGGGCCTGATTCGTCCTGAACAGCTGATGAATGAGGCCTTCCATTCATCCGATAGCCTCTGCCGACAGCCCTGCCGACGTGCTGCCGCCGCCCCCACCCGGGCGCCCGGCCGTCGGGAATGTCCGTCGCAAGGAGTGAGTTCGTCTGCCGACCGTCATCCTCACCGGCCCGCCGGTACCCGGATCACCGCTCCAGGACGAGCTCCGGTCGCTCGGGTTCGACGTCCGCCCGGCCGCCGGTCCCGAAGACACCGCCACCGCCCTCGCCGGGGTCCCGGCCCAGGAGCGGGTGGCCGTCGTCGACAGCGCCTTCGTCGGGCACCCGCACGCACTGCGCCTCGCGCTGACCGACCCGCGCTTCGACGCCTGCGCCGTGACCGGCGCCTTCGCCGTCCAGGCGGGGGCCCGCGAGGCCCTCGACAAGGCCGCCGCGCTGGCCCCGGCCGGCACCGGACCGTACGCGGACCGGCTCGCCGCCGCCGTGGAGGCCGGCGGGACCACCGTCCAGCGGCCGGAGCTGGGCAGCCTGGTCGCGGCCGTGCCGTCCGGGGAGGCCGAGCGTTCCGAGGTCCTCGCGGCCGTGGCCGCCGTGGACGACGAGGCCGTGCGCCTGCGCACCGCGGTGAAGTCCCGCGACGGCTTCTTCACCACCTTCTTCATCAGCCCGTACTCGCGCTACATCGCCCGCTGGTGCGCGCGCCGCGGCCTGACCCCGAACCAGGTCACCACCGCCTCGCTGATCACCGCGCTGGTCGCGGCGGGCTGCGCCGCCACGGGGGAGCGCTGGGGCTACGTCACCGCCGGCGTGCTGCTGCTCGTCTCCTTCGTCCTGGACTGCACCGACGGGCAGCTCGCCCGCTACTCGCTCCAGTACTCGACGATGGGCGCCTGGCTCGACGCGACCTTCGACCGCGCGAAGGAGTACTCCTTCTACGCGGGCCTCGCGCTCGGCGCGGCCAGGAACGGCGACGACGTCTGGGGCCTCGCCCTCGGCTCGATGATCCTCATGACCTGCCGGCACGTGGTGGACTTCTCGTTCAACGAGGCCAACCACGACGCCACCGCCAACACCAGCCCCACCGCCGCACTGTCCGGCCGGCTCGACAGCGTCGGCTGGACGGTCTGGGTCCGGCGGATGATCATCCTGCCGATCGGCGAGCGCTGGGCCATGATCGCGGTGCTGACCGCGGCCACCAGCCCCCGGACCGTCTTCTACGCCCTGCTCGTCGGCTGCGCCTTCGGCGCGCTCTACACCACCGCCGGACGCGTCCTGCGCTCGGTGACCCGCAAGGCGAAGCGGACCGACCGGGCCGCCCAGGCCCTCGCGGACCTCGCCGACTCGGGCGTCCTCGCCTGGACCGGCTCCCCCCGGCCCACGAAGCGGCCGGACCGCGCCGCGCCCTGGCTGGCCCTCGGCGGCTCGGTGCTGATGGCCGGCGCGGCGGTCACCCGGGACTTCGGGTCCCCCTGGCTGATCGGGACCGCCGTGGCGTACGTGTTCTTCGCCGGCGCGGCGGTGTCCGCCCCCCTCAAGGGCCCCCTCGACTGGCTGATCCCGCCCCTCTTCCGGTTCGGCGAATACGTGACGGTCCTAGCGCTCGCCGCCAAGGCGGACGTCCCCGGGGCCCTTCCGGCCGCATTCGGACTGGTCGCGGCGGTCGCCTACCATCACTACGACACCGTCTACCGCATCCGCGGTGGCTCGGGCGCTCCCCCGCACTGGCTGGTGCGGACGACCGGCGGTCACGAGGGCAGGGTCCTGCTGACCGTGGTCCTCGCCGCCGTCCTCGCCCGTGACGCGTTCCCCGTCGCGCTCGCGGCCATGGCCGTGTTCGTGGCACTCGTGGTGCTCGTGGAGAGCATCCGCTTCTGGGTCTCCTCCGGGGCACCCGCCGTACATGACGAAGGAGAACCAGCATGATCGGCCTTGTCCTCGCTGCCGGTGCCGGACGCCGCCTGCGTCCCTACACCGACACCCTGCCCAAGGCCCTCGTGCCCGTCGGCCCCGAGGGGAACGAGGACAGCCTCACCGTCCTCGACCTGACCCTCGGCAACTTCGCCGAGGTCGGCCTGACCGAGGTCGCGATCGTCGTCGGCTACCGCAAGGAAGCCGTCTACGAGCGCCGGGAGGCCCTGGAGGCCAAGTACGGCGTCAAGATCACGCTGATCGACAACGACAAGGCCGAGGAGTGGAACAACGCCTACTCCCTGTGGTGCGCGCGTGACGTCCTCAAGCAGGGCGTGATCCTCGCCAACGGCGACACCGTCCACCCCGTCTCCGTCGAGAAGACCCTGCTCGCCGCCCGCGGCGACGGCCAGAAGATCATCCTCGCCCTCGACACGGTCAAGAACCTGGCCGACGAGGAGATGAAGGTGGTCACCGCCGACGGACAGGGCGTGCGGAAGATCACCAAGCTGATGGACCCCGCCGACGCGACCGGCGAGTACATCGGCGTCACCCTCATCGAGCCCGAGGCCGCCGAGCAGCTCGCCGAGGCCCTGAAGACCACCTTCGAGCGCGACCCCGACCTCTACTACGAGGACGGCTACCAGCAGCTCGTCAACGACGGCTTCACCATCGACGTCGCCCCCATCGGTGACGTCGAGTGGGTCGAGATCGACAACCACGACGACCTCGCCAAGGGCCGGACGATCGCATGCCAGTACTGACGCGGCTGATCCCCTCGCCGGTCGTCGTCGACATCAGCCGCGGGGCGATGGACAAGCTGGACGGCATCCTCGCCGACCAGCGGATCTCCGCGTCCGGCCGGCTCGCGATCGCGATCAGCGGGGGCTCCGGACAGGCGCTGCGCGCCCGTCTGGAGCCGGCCCTGCCGCTCGCCGACTGGTACCCGGTCGTCGACGGCACCATCGACTCGGCGGTCAAGCTCGCCGACGACATAAAGGGCCGCCGCTACGACGCCGTCGTGGGGCTGGGCGGCGGGAAGATCATCGACGTGGCGAAGTACGCCGCGGCGCGGGTCGGCCTGCCCATGGTGGCCATCGCCACCAACCTCTCCCACGACGGCATCTGCTCCCCGGTGTCCATCCTGGACAACGACAACGGCCGGGGCTCCTACGGCGTCCCCACGCCGATCGCCATGGTGATCGACCTCGACGTGATCCGCGAGGCCCCCACCCGCTTCATCCGTGCCGGAGTCGGCGACGCGATCTCCAACATCTCGGCCATCGCAGACTGGGAGCTCTCGCACAGGATCACCGGCGAGTCCGTGGACGGCCTGGCCGCCGCCATGGCCCGTACCGCCGGTGAGTCGGTGCTGCGCCACCCGGGCGGATGCGGCGACGACGAGTTCCTCACCGTCCTCTCCGAGGCCCTCGTGCTCTCCGGCATCGCCATGTCGATCAGCGGGGACAGCCGCCCCTCCTCCGGGGCCTGCCACGAGATCAGCCACGCCTTCGACCTGCTCTACCCCGGGCGCTCCGCGCTCCACGGCGAGCAGGTCGGCATCGGCGCCGCCTTCGCCATGCACCTGCGCGGGGCCGCCGACCAGGCCGGCCTGTTCACGGAGGTGCTGCGCCGCCACGGCCTGCCCGTGCTGCCCGAGGAGATCGGGTTCAGCGTGGACGAGTTCGTCGCGGCGGTCGAGTACGCCCCCCAGACCCGCCCGGGACGCTTCACGGTCCTGGAGCACCTCAACCTGTCCGCAGCCGAGATCAGGGACGCTTACGCCGACTATGCCCAGACCATCCGTAGCTGAACTCCGGCCCGTCGTTCACCCGCCGGGCGTCAAGGACCGGCGCAGTGGCGAGCACTGGGGCGGTCGCCTGTACATGCGCGAGGTCTCCCTGCGCATCACCCGGCTGCTGGTCACCACCAAGGTCACGCCGAACCAGCTGACCTACGTGATGACCCTCGCCGGCGTCCTCGCCGCCCCGGCCCTGCTGGTGCCGGGCGTGCTCGGCGCCGCCCTCGGCGTGGTCGCGGTCCAGCTGTACCTGCTGCTCGACTGCGTCGACGGCGAGGTCGCCCGCTGGAAGAAGCAGTACTCGCTCTCCGGGGTCTACCTGGACCGGGTCGGCGCGTACCTGTGCGACGCGGCCGTCCTCGTCGGCTTCGGACTGCGCGCCGCCGACCTGTGGGGCAGCGGGCGGATCGACTGGCTGTGGGCCTTCCTGGGCACCCTCGCCGCCCTCGGCGCCATCCTGATCAAGGCCGAGACCGACCTGGTCGGCGTCGCCCGCCACCAGGCCGGCAAGCCCGTGGTCCAGGAGTCCGCCGCCGAGCCCCGCTCCTCCGGCATGGCGTTCGCCCGCCGGGCCGCCGCCGCGCTCAAGTTCCACCGGCTGATCCTCGGCATCGAGGCCTCCCTGCTGATCCTGGTCCTGGCCATCGCCGACCAGGTCCGGGGAGACCTGTTCTTCTCCCGCCTCGGCGTCGCCGTACTCGCCGGCATCGCGCTGCTCCAGACCCTGCTGCACCTGGTCTCGGTCCTGGCCTCCAGCAGGCTCAAGTGACGGCCCCGATGCGGCTGGGCGCCGTGATCATCACCATGGGCAACCGCCCCGACGAGCTGAAGGCGCTCCTCGACTCGGTCGCCCGGCAGGAGGGCGACCCCGTCGAGGTGGTCGTCGTCGGCCAGGGCGTCGAGGTCACCGGGCTCCCCGAGGGCGTGCGCACCGTCGACCTCCCGGAGAACCTGGGCATCCCCGGTGGACGCAACGTCGGCATCGAGGCCTTCGGGCCCGGCGGCGCCGACGTCGACGCCCTGCTCTTCCTCGACGACGACGGGCTGCTGGAGCGCACCGACACCGCCGAGCTGTGCCGGCAGGCCTTCGCCGAGGACCCGGAGCTCGGGATCGTCAGCTTCCGGATCGCCGACCCGGAGACCGGCGCCACCCAGCGCCGGCACGTGCCCCGGCTGCGCGCCTCGGACCCGATGCGCTCCTCCCGCGTGACCACCTTCCTGGGCGGCGCCAACGCCGTCCGCACGAAGGTGTTCGAGCAGGTCGGCACGCTGCCCGGGGAGTTCTTCTACGCCCACGAGGAGACCGACCTGGCCTGGCGGGCGCTCGACGCCGGGTGGCTGATCGACTACCGGGCGGACATGGTGCTGCTGCACCCGGCGACCGCTCCCTCCCGGCACGCGGTGTACCACCGTATGGTGGCCCGTAACCGGGTGTGGCTCGCCCGCCGCAACCTGCCCGCCCCGCTGGTCCCGGTCTACCTGGGCGTCTGGCTCGCGCTGACGCTCGTCCGCAGGCCCTCGGCGCCCGCGCTCAAGGCCTGGTTCGGCGGGTTCAAGGAGGGCTGGACCACCCCCTGTGGTCCCCGGCGTCCCATGAGGTGGCGCACGGTCTGGCGGCTGACGCGGCTGGGCCGACCGCCCGTCATCTGACAAGCTCGGGTCTGGGACCATGGGCCCATCACGGGTCCGGCGTTCCAGCCCCCGATGCCCCTCCTGCCGCATCTTGAAGACGGAAAGTTCCAACTTGTGAGTGACACAACCCACGACGGCGCCCTCGCCACGAGCAAGCCGCCGTCCGACGACGCGGGGCTCGGACCCGCGGAGCTCGCCAGGAAGTACGGCCTGTCCGTCAGTGGCGCGCGGCCCAGCCTGGGCGGATACGTGCGGCAGCTCTGGGGTCGGCGCCACTTCATCATGGCGTTCTCGCGGGCCAAGCTGGTGGCGCAGTACAGCCAGGCCAAGCTCGGCCAGGTCTGGCAGGTGGCGACCCCCCTGCTCAACGCGCTGGTCTACTACCTGATCTTCGGCCTCATCCTGAACGCGGGCCGCGGCATGGAGAAGGGGGTCTACATCCCCTTCCTGGTGATGGGCATCTTCGTCTTCACCTTCACCCAGAGCTCGCTGATGGCGGGCGTCCGGGCGATCCCGGGCAACCTCGGCCTGGTGCGCGCGCTGCACTTCCCGCGCGCCTCCCTGCCGATCTCCTTCTCGATGCAGCAGCTCCAGCAGCTCCTGTACTCGATGATCGTCGTGGTCGTCGTCGCCGTGGCCTTCGGGAACTACCCGCGGCTGTCGTGGCTGCTGGTGATCCCGACGCTGGTGCTGCAGTTCGTCTTCAACACCGGGCTCGCGCTGGTCTTCGCGCGCATGGGGTCCAAGACCCCCGACCTCGCGCAGCTGATGCCCTTCCTCACCCGTACCTGGATGTACGCCTCGGGCGTCATGTTCTCCATCAGCGAGATGCTGAAGGACAAGCCGGCGTGGATCTCGGACGTGCTCCAGTGGAACCCCGCCGCGATCTACATGGACCTGGTCCGCTTCGCGATGATCGACGGCTACGGCCGGGAGAACCTCCCGCCGCACGTCTGGGCCTTCGCGGTCGGCTGGGCCGTCGTGATCGGCATCGGCGGCTTCGTGTACTTCTGGAAGGCTGAGGAGCGTTACGGCCGTGGCTGACAACACCCAGGGGCGCGTCCCCACCGTCATCGCGGACGAGGTGCACATCGTGTACCGCGTCAACACGGGCAGCTCCGGCAAGGGCAGCGCCACCGCCGCGCTGAGCAAGATCCTCCGCCGGGGCAAGGGCGACGCCCCGGGCGTCCGCCGGGTCCACGCCGTACGGGGCGTCTCCTTCACGGCGTACCGCGGCGAGGCCATCGGCCTCATCGGCTCCAACGGCTCCGGCAAGTCGACCCTGCTGCGCGCCATCGCGGGCCTGCTGCCCTGCGAGTCCGGCAAGGTCTACACCGACGGCCAGCCCTCGCTGCTCGGCGTGAACGCCGCCCTGATGAACGACCTCACCGGTGAGCGCAACGTCGTCCTCGGCGGTCTCGCGATGGGCATGAGCCGCGAGCAGATCAAGGAGCGCTACCAGGACATCGTCGACTTCTCGGGGATCAACGAGAAGGGCGACTTCATCTCCCTGCCGATGCGCACCTATTCCTCCGGCATGGCCGCGCGCCTGCGCTTCTCGATCGCCGCCGCCAAGGACCACGACGTCCTGATGATCGACGAGGCGCTCGCCACCGGTGACCGCAGCTTCCAGGTGCGTTCCGAGAACCGCATCCGCGAGCTGCGGGAGAAGGCCGGCACGGTCTTCCTCGTGAGCCACAACAACAAGTCCATCCGCGACACCTGCGACCGGGTGCTGTGGCTGGAGAAGGGCGAGCTCCTGATGGACGGGCCCACCGAGGAAGTGGTCTCGGCGTACGAGAAGGCCAGCGGCCACTGACCCGAGGGTCCGCCGCCGCTCCCGGCCCGCAGGCCCCCACCGCTCGCCGCGGTGGGGGCCTCGCCATGGGGGCGGCGCCGGCGGACCGGCGGGCGGAGCGGGAGATCCGGGACCGCGGCCGACATTCCGGGGCGCGGGGGCACCCGATAGGCCCCCGCGGCGTTGTACAGCGTAAGCTGGACCAGTTCTCAATCGCGCCAAGAGTGGACGATTCCCCGCAGCCGGCTCCGTGGGGATACCCCCGGGTAAGGTCCGGCGGCGTGTCCGAAATAGGATGACTTGGGTCGGCAGTGTAGAACGGGAGACGTGACGGCAATGGCTACGGGAATTCTCCGGCCCCCAGGCACAGAGGCCGTCCCGGGCGGCGGGCGGTGACCCCCGGGCACGGCATCCGTCCCGCGCCGCCGGCCGGCGAAGGCACCCCCGACCTGCTCCACACACGGGCCACCCTCGGCAAGGCCGCGGCGGAGAACTTCCCCGTCGCCCCCGCCTTCCTCCCGCGCGCCTGGCGCGAGGGCCTCATGGCGGTCTACGGGTACGCCCGCCTGGTCGACGACATCGGCGACGGCGACCTCGCCCCCGGCGGGCGCGACGCCGTCCTCCTCGGCCTCGACCCGGCCGCGGCCGACGACCGGCTCGCGATGCTCGACGCCTTCGAGACCGACCTGCTGCGCGTCTTCGGCGGCACCGACGGCCCGCCGCGCCACCCCCTGCTGCTGGCCCTCCAGCCCGTCGTACGCGACCACGGCCTCGGCGCCGAGCACTTCCTCGGGCTCATCGAGGCCAACCGCCAGGACCAGCGGGTGGCCCGCTACGAGACGTACGGGGAGCTCCTCGGATACTGCGAGCTCTCCGCCAACACGGTCGGCCGCCTCGTGCTGGAGCTCACCGGCACCAGCACCCCCGAGCGGGTCCGCCGCTCCGACGCCGTCTGCACCGCCCTTCAGCTCGCCGAGCACCTCCAGGACGTCGCCGAGGACCTCGGCCGCGACCGGATCTACCTCCCGGCCGAGGACATGCGCCGCTTCCATGTCGCCGAGGCCGACCTCGGGGCCCCGTCCGCCGGAGCCTCCGTACGGTCCCTGATCGCCTTCGAGGCCGAACGCACGCGCGACCTCCTGAATGAAGGCACCCCGCTCGTGGGTAGCGTCCACGGCAGGCTGCGGCTGTTGCTCGCGGGATTCGTGGGAGGGGGGCGAGCCGCCCTGCGAGCGATCTCCGCCGCCGGCTTCGACGTGCTGCCCGGCCCGCCCAAGCCCACCCGGAGCCTCCTGCTCCGCGAGGTGGCCGCCGTCCTGCGTACAGCGCCGAGAAAGGGGTGAGCCCGAACGTGGAGGGCCCCACACACGCGTCAGCACCGTCCGCCCAGGTCCTCGCGGCCTACAGCTACTGCGAGGCCGTCACCGGCACGCAGGCGCGCAACTTCGCGTACGGCATCCGGCTGCTGCCCACCGACAAGCGGCAGGCGATGTCCGCGCTGTACGCCTTCTCCCGGCGCGTCGACGACATCGGCGACGGCACCCTCGCGCCCGACGCCAAGCTGACCCGGCTGGAGGACACCCGCGCCCTGCTCGGCCGGATCCGCGCCGAGGAGATCGACGAGGACGACACCGACCCGGTCGCCGTCGCCCTCGCGCACGCCGCGCGCCGCTTCCCGATCCCCCTCGGCGGCCTCGACGAGCTCATCGACGGCGTCCTGATGGACGTCCGCGGCGAGGAGTACGAGACCTGGGACGACCTCAAGGCCTACTGCCGCTGCGTGGCCGGGGCCATCGGACGGCTCTCGCTCGGCGTGTTCGGCACGGTCGGCCCGGCCGACCGCGCCGACGAGTACGCCGACACCCTGGGCCTGGCCCTCCAGCTCACCAACATCCTGCGCGACGTCCGCGAGGACGCCGGCAACGGACGCACCTACCTGCCGGCCGAGGACCTCGCCAAGTTCGGCTGCTCCGAGGGCTTCCAGGGCGACAGGGCCCCCGCCGGCGCCGACTTCGCCGGGCTCGTGCACCACGAGGTCCGGCGCGCCCGGGCCCTGTTCACCGAGGGCTACCGGCTGCTGCCGATGCTCGACCGGCGCAGCGGCGCCTGCGTGGCCGCCATGGCGGGCATCTACCGGCGCCTCCTGGACCGCATCGAGCGCGAACCCGAGGCGGTGCTGCGCGGCCGCGTCTCGCTGCCGACCCACGAGAAGGCGTACGTGGCCGTACGCGGCCTCTCCGGCCTCGACGCCCGCACCGTCTCCCGCCAGAGCACCCGGCGGCGGCCCTGATGCCCGGCCGGTCCGCAGGCCGCGGCCGGCCCGCCGCCGCGCGGGCAACCGTGCGGGGCGGGGCCGCGTCTGTCCCTGCGGGCTTCGCAGCACCCCCCGGCCGGGCGGGCCGGCGTACCACCTGGGAGGCCTCATGAGCGGCAGCGGAACCGGCGGCGGCGACAACCGCGCCGTCGTCATCGGCGGCGGCCTCGCCGGGGTCACGGCCGCGCTCGAACTGGCCGACGCCGGACTGCGGGTCACCCTCCTCGAAGGGCGCCCCCGCCTCGGCGGCCTCGCCTTCTCCTTCAAGCGCGGCGACCTGACCGTCGACAACGGCCAGCACGTCTACCTGCGCTGCTGCACCGCCTACCGGTGGTTCCTGGACCGCGTCGACGGCGCGGCCCTCGCCCCGCTCCAGGACCGGCTCGACGTACCCGTCCTCGACGTGGCCCACCCCCGCGGCCCCCGCCTCGGGCGGCTGCGCCGCAGCGCGCTGCCCGTACCCCTGCACCTGGCCGCCTCCCTGGCCACGTACCCGCACCTCTCCCTCGCCGAGCGCGCGAGCGTCGGCCGCGCCGCCCTCGCGCTGCGCCGCCTCGACCCCGCCGACCCGGCCCTCGACGGCCTCGACTTCGGCACCTGGCTCGCCCGCTACGGCCAGTCCCCACGCACCGTCGACGCCCTGTGGGACCTCGTCGGCATCGCCACCCTCAACGCCACCGCCGGCCAGTCCTCGCTGGGCCTGGCCGCCATGGTCTTCAAGACCGGCCTGCTCTCCGAGAACGGCGCCGCCGACATCGGCTGGGCCCGGGTCCCGCTCGGCGACCTCCACGACACCCTCGCCCGCAAGGCCCTCGACGCCGCCGGCGTACGCACCGAGCTGCGCACCCGGGTCACCGCGGTCACCCGTACCGAGGAGGGCGGCTGGCGGGTCGACACCGAGGGCGAGTCCCTCGACGCGGGCACCGTCGTACTGGCCGTCCCCCAGCGCGAGGCGCACGCCCTGCTGCCCGCCGGAGCACTGGCCGACCCCGACAAGCTCCTCGACATCGGCACCGCCCCCATCCTCAACGTCCACGTCGTCTACGACCGCAAGGTGCTCAAGCAGCCCTTCTTCGCCGCGCTGGGCACCCCCGTCCAGTGGGTGTTCGACCGCACCGACGCCTCCGGACTCACCGACGGCGGCCAGTACCTGGCACTGTCCCAGTCGGTCGCCCAGGACGACATCGACGAGCCCGTCTCCGTCCTGCGCGCCAAGTACCTGCCCGAGCTGGAGCGGCTGCTGCCGGCCGCGCGCGGCGCGAAGGTACGGGACTTCTTCGTCACCCGCGAGCGGACCGCCACCTTCGCCCCCAGCCCCGGCGTCGGCCGGCTGCGCCCGGGCCCCCGCACTGACACGCCGGGGCTCTACCTCGCCGGTGCGTGGACCGCCACCGGCTGGCCCGCGACCATGGAGAGCGCCGTCCGCAGCGGCCTCGGCGCGGCGCACGCCGCGCTGGCCGCTCTCGGCCGCCCCCGCGAACACCCCCTGCAGGAGGCGGTATGAGCACCACTACCACCAGCACAGCACGTACAGGAACCAGAGGAGAGCCAGTGAACCCGGGGAACCCGGCTGTCGAGAACACGGATGCCGGCACGGGCGCGGCCGGAGGGGGAGCGGAGAAGTCCGGCACCCTCGCCCTCCTCGAACGCGGCCGCGACCTGTCGACCCCCGTGCTCCGCGCGGCGGTGAGCCGGCTCGCGGCACCCATGGACACCGTCGCCGCCTACCACTTCGGCTGGATCGACGCCCAGGGCAACCCGGCGGACGGCGACGGCGGCAAGGCCGTGCGCCCCGCCCTCGCCCTGCTCTCCGCCGAGGCGGCGGGCGCCGCCGCCGAGGTCGGCATCCCCGGCGCCGTCGCCGTCGAGCTCGTCCACAACTTCTCACTGCTGCACGACGACCTGATGGACGGCGACGAGCAGCGCCGCCACCGCGACACGGTGTGGAAGGTGCACGGCCCCGCCCTCGCGATCCTGGTCGGCGACGCCCTGTTCGCCCTCGCCAACGAGGTGCTGCTGGAGCTGGGCACCGTCGAGGCCGGGCGGGCGACCCGCCGCCTGACGACCGCCAGCCGCAAGCTCATCGACGGCCAGGCCCAGGACATCTCGTACGAGCACCGCGAGCGCGTCAGCGTTCAGGAGTGCCTGGAGATGGAGGGGAACAAGACCGGAGCCCTGCTCGCGTGCTCGGTGTCGATCGGCGCCGTGCTCGGCGGTGCCGACGACCGCACGGCCGACAAGCTGGAGGAGTACGGCTACCACCTCGGCCTCGCCTTCCAGGCCGTCGACGACCTCCTCGGCATCTGGGGCGACCCCGAGTCCACGGGCAAGCAGACCTGGAGCGACCTGCGCCAGCGCAAGAAGTCCCTGCCCGTCGTCGCGGCCCTCGCCGCGGGCGGACCCGCATGTGAGGAGCTCGCGCGGCTGCTCGCGGCCGACGCCAAGAGCAACGACTTCGAGAACTTCTCCGAGGAGGAGTTCGCCCACCGCGCCGCCCTCATCGAGGCCGCCGGCGGCCGCCAGTGGACCGCCGACGAGGCGCGCCGCCAGCACGCGATCGCCATTCGAGCGCTCGACGACGTGGACATGCCGCAGCGGGTGCGGGAGCAGCTCGTCGCCCTCGCCGACTTCGTCGTCGTGCGCAAGAGGTGATCTCCGCCGGAAAGTGGATATGAATCGCGAGTCGCCGGCCGGGGACCTTTCTCAGGCGCCCCCGGCCGACGGCAGACCCGGGCACAGCCGAAGCTCTGTTCGAAGGGGAAGCCATGACAGCGACGACCGACGGCGGCGGTGCGATCACCGGCGGCGCGGATCCGCGACACGACAGCACGGCGGCCCCGGCCGCCGTCGCCGCCGGCCCGTCCGGCGGCGGCACCGGCCTGCTGAAAGGCGTACGGGACGCCGCCGACCGGGCGATCGGCGAGCTGCTGGCCCGCCAGGACCCGGCGGGCTGGTGGAAGGGCGACCTGGAGACCAACGTCACCATGGACGCCGAGGACCTGCTGCTGCGGCAGTTCCTCGGCATCCGGGACGAGGCCGTCACCCGCGCCGCCGCCCTCTTCGTCCGGGGCGAGCAGCGGGACGACGGAACCTGGTCCACCTTCCACGGCGGACCGCCCGAACTCTCCGCCACCATCGAGGCGTACGTCGCCCTGCGCCTGGCCGGGGACCCGCCCGACGCCCCGCACATGGTCCGCGCCTCGGCCTGGATCAGGGCCCACGGGGGGATCGCCGCCGCCCGGGTGTTCACCCGGATCTGGCTGGCCCTGTTCGGCTGGTGGAGCTGGGACGACCTGCCGGAGCTTCCGCCCGAGCTGGTGTTCCTGCCGCCGTGGGTACCGCTGAACATCTACGACTTCGGCTGCTGGGCCCGCCAGACCATCGTCCCGCTCACGGTGGTCTCCGCGCTGCGGCCCGTCCGCCCCGCCCCCTTCGCCCTCGACGAGCTGCACACCGACGCGCGCGACCCCAGCCCCGCCAAGCCCCTGGCGCCGCTGGCCAGTTGGGACGGCGCCTTCCAGCGGATGGACAAGGCCCTGCACCTCTACCGGCGCGTCGCCCCGCGCCGGCTGCGGAAGGCGGCCATGGCCGCCGCCGGCCGCTGGATCATCGAACGCCAGGAGAACGACGGCTGCTGGGGCGGGATCCAGCCCCCCGCCGTCTACTCCGTCATCGCCCTGCACCTGCTCGGGTACGACCTGGAGCACCCGGTGATGCGGGCCGGACTGGAATCCCTCGACCGCTTCGCCGTGTGGCGCGAGGACGGCGCCCGGATGGTCGAGGCCTGCCAGTCCCCGGTCTGGGACACCTGCCTCGCCGCCATCGCCCTGGCCGACGCGGGCCTGCGCCCCGACCACCCCGCCCTGGTCAAGGCGGCCGACTGGATGCTGGGCGAAGAGATCCGCCGCCCCGGGGACTGGGCCGTGCGCCGGCCCGGACTCGCCCCCGGCGGCTGGGCCTTCGAGTTCCACAACGACAACTACCCCGACATCGACGACACCGCCGAGGTGGTCCTGGCGCTGCGCCGGATCCGCCACCCCGAGCCGGCCAGGGTCGAGGCCGCCATCGCCCGCGGGGTGTCCTGGAACCTCGGGATGCAGTCGAAGAACGGGGCCTGGGGCGCCTTCGACGCCGACAACACCAGCCCCTTCCCCAACCGGCTCCCCTTCTGCGACTTCGGCGAGGTCATCGACCCGCCCTCGGCGGACGTCACCGCCCACGTGGTGGAGATGCTCGCCGCCGAGGGCAGGGCCGCCGACCCGCGCACCCGGCGCGGCATCGCCTGGCTGCTCGCCGAACAGGAGGCGGACGGCGCCTGGTTCGGCCGCTGGGGCACCAACTACGTGTACGGGACCGGCTCGGTGGTCCCGGCCCTCACCGCCGCCGGGATCGCGCCCTCGCACCCCGCCGTCCGGCGGGCCGTGCGCTGGCTGGAATCCGTACAGAACGAGGACGGCGGCTGGGGCGAGGACCAGCGCTCCTACCAGGACCGCTCCTGGGCCGGGAAGGGCGCCTCGACCGCCTCGCAGACCGCGTGGGCCCTGATGGCCCTGCTGTCGGCGGGGGAGCGGGACGGACGGGCCGTCGAACGGGGCCTGGCGTACCTGGTGGAGACCCAGTGCCCCGACGGGACCTGGGACGAGCCGTACTTCACCGGGACCGGCTTCCCCTGGGACTTCTCCATCAACTACCACCTCTACCGGCAGGTGTTCCCGCTCACCGCCCTCGGCCGGTACCTCCACGGAGAACCGTTCGGCCCCGGCCGCCGCAACGCCCCGCCGGCGGGGGAGTCCTGATGCCCGCCGCGCCCGCCGGGGCCGGCCCGCCGCCGCCGCTGCTGGTCGCCTGCGCCCTGCGCATCGAGGAGGCGGCCCTGCGCAGCGCGGGCCGCGCGGCCGGAGACGGCGGCACGGTCCTGCGTACCGGCATGGGACCGCGCGCCGCCGACCGGTCCGTCGCCCGGGCCCTGGGGCGGCCCGGGATGCGCCGGGCGGCCGTCCTCGCGACCGGGTTCTGCGCCGGGCTGGTGCCCGGCATGCACCCCGGCGACCTGGTCGTCGCCGAGGAGACCCGGGACCCCCGCGGGGCGGTCACCTGCACCGGCACCGCCCTGCTCGCCGAGGCACTGGCCCGCGCCGCACCCGGCCGGACCGTGCACACCGGCGCACTGACCGGATCCGACCACGTCGTCCGCGGCCAGGAGCGCGCGCAGCTGCGCGCCACCGGCGCCGTCGCGGTCGACATGGAGTCCGCGGCCACCCTGTGGACCGCCGCCGCACCGGGACGCCCGGTTGCGGCCGTCCGGGTGATCGTGGACGCTCCGGAGCACGAGCTCGTCCGTATCGGCACGGTTCGCGGTGGAATATCTGCCTTCCGTGTACTACGTGCCGTACTGCCCGCGTTTTATGAATGGCACCGTTCGTTGCTGCTTCCCAGGAGGTGAATCCAGATGGCCATGCCCCTGCGACAGTCCATCAGGGTCGGGACCTATCTTCTCGAACAGAAGCTCCGCAAGCGCGAGAAGTTCCCGCTGATCGTCGAGCTGGAGCCGCTCTACGCCTGCAACCTCGCCTGCGAAGGCTGCGGGAAGATCCAGCACCCGGCCGGAGTGCTCAAGCAGCGCATGCCCGTCGCCCAGGCGGTCGGCGCGGTCCTGGAATCCGGCGCGCCCATGGTCTCCATCGCGGGCGGCGAGCCCCTGATGCACCCGCAGATCCACGAGATCGTGCGCCAGCTGGTGGCCCGGCGGAAATACGTGTTCCTCTGCACCAACGCACTGCTGCTCCGGAAGAAGATCGAGAAGTTCACCCCCTCCCCCTACTTCGCCTTCGCCGTCCACATCGACGGCCTGCGTGAACGCCACGACGAATCCGTGGCCAAGGAAGGCGTCTTCGACGAGGCCGTCGCCGCCATCAAGGAGGCGAAGCGCCGCGGATTCCGGGTGACCACCAACTCCACCTTCTTCAACACCGACACCCCGCAGACGATCATCGAGGTGCTGAACTTCCTCAATGACGACCTCCAGGTCGACGAAATGATGATCTCGCCCGCCTACGCCTACGAAAAGGCACCCGACCAGGAGCACTTCCTCGGCGTCGAACAGACCCGCGAACTCTTCAAGAAGGCCTTCGCCGGCGGCAACCGGCGCCGCTGGCGGCTCAACCACTCCCCGCTCTTCCTCGACTTCCTCGAAGGCAAGGCCGATTTCCCCTGCACGGCCTGGGCCATTCCCAATTACTCGCTCTTCGGCTGGCAGCGCCCCTGCTACCTGATGAGCGACGGCTACGTGCCCACGTACCGGGAGCTCATCGAGGACACCGACTGGAGCAAGTACGGCCGGGGCAAGGACCCGCGCTGCGCCAACTGCATGGCGCACTGCGGCTACGAGCCCACCGCCGTCCTCGCCACCATGGGCTCCCTCAAGGAGTCCCTGCGTGCCGCCCGGGAGACCATCGCCGGAAACCGGGACGCGTCGGCGTGACCGGCGGACAGGGAGCGCGGCGGGGCTTCGACCTCGCCGCGCTGCTCGCCGAGCGCGGCGGGGAGCGCTACGAGCTGCACGCCCGCCACCTCAACCACCAGCTGCCCCGCATGCTGCACACCATCGGCTTCGACAAGGTCTACGAGCGGGCCGAGGGCGCCCACTTCTGGGACGCCGAGGGCAACGACTACCTCGACATGCTGGCCGGGTTCGGGGTGATGGGCCTGGGCCGGCACCACCCGGTGGTGCGCCAGGCCCTGCACGACGTCCTGGACGCCCAGCTCGCCGACCTGACCCGCTTCGACTGCCAGCCGCTGCCCGGGCTGCTGGCCGAGAAGCTGCTGTCCTACAGCCCGCACCTCGACCGGGTCTTCTTCGGCAACAGCGGCACCGAGGCGGTGGAGACCGCCCTGAAGTTCGCCCGGTACGCCACCGGGCGGCCCAGGATCCTCTACTGCGACCACGCCTTCCACGGGCTGACCACCGGCTCGCTGTCGGTCAACGGCGAAGGCGGCTTCCGCGACGGGTTCGCCCCGCTGCTCCCCGACACGAAGATCGCGCTCGGGGACCTGGCGGCGCTGGAGCGGGAACTCGCGCGCGGGGACGTGGCCGCCTTCGTGGTGGAGCCGGTCCAGGGCAAGGGGGTGCACGCCGCCCCGCCCGGATTCCTGCGCGCCGCGCAGGAGCTGCTGCACCGGCACAAGGCCCTCCTCATCGCCGACGAGGTGCAGACCGGCCTCGGACGGACCGGAGATTTCTACGCGTACCAGCACGAGCCGGGCGTGGAACCGGACCTGGTGTGCGTGGCCAAGGCCCTCTCCGGCGGGTACGTGCCGGTCGGCGCCACCCTGGGCAAGGACTGGATCTTCCAGAAGGTGTACTCGTCCATGGACCGGGTGCTGGTGCACTCCGCCAGCTTCGGTTCCAACGCCCAGGCGATGGCGGCCGGGCTGGCGGTCCTGTCCGTCATGGAGGACGAGCAGGTGGTGGCCAACGCCCGGGCCATGGGCGACCTGCTGCGCGGACGCCTGGCGGCGCTCGTGGACCGGTACGAGCTGCTGCACGAGGTGCGCGGGCGCGGACTGATGATCGGCATCGAGTTCGGCAAGCCCTCCTCCCTGGGGCTGCGCAGCCGGTGGGCGGTGCTCCAGGCGGCCCGCAAGGGTCTGTTCGCCCAGATGGTGGTGGTGCCGCTGCTGCGCAGGCACCGGATCCTCACCCAGGTCTCCGGGGACCACCTGGAGGTCATCAAGCTCATCCCGCCGCTCATCGTGGACGAGGCGGACGTGGAGCGGTTCACCGGGGCCTTCCAGGAGGTCATGGACGAGGCGCACGGCGGGGGCGGGCTGATGTGGGACTTCGGCCGGACCCTGGTGAAGCAGGCCGTCGGCAACCGCTGAGGCGCGGCGGCGCCGGAGGGAGCCCGTCAGGGCCCCCTCCGGCCGTTCGGGGTCAGCCTTCCAGGAGCCGGTCCCGCAGCCGGTCCAGGGACTCGGGCGCGAGCGCGAGCCCCTCGGCGAGGTAGCGCTCCACCCCGCCCCACTGCTCGTCGATGGTCGCGAAGGCCGCGAGCAGGTACTCCGCGCGGGCGTCGAACAGCGGCGCCAGCAGCTCCATCACCTCGGGGGAGCGGGCCTCGGGCGCGTCGCTGCCCCGGCGCACCCGGTAGCGGTTGTGCGGGGCGTTGGACTCCAGGTAGTCCGCCACGATCGCCTCGCGCTCCACGCCCAGCGCGAGCAGGGTCACCGCGACCGACAGCCCGGCCCGGTCCTTGCCGGCGGCGCAGTGCATCAGCGCCGGCACGCTGTCCAGCGCGAGCGCGTGCACGACGCGGCTGTGTTCGGCGGTGCGGGTGCGGATGATCGTGCGGTACGAGTCCGTCATGCGGGCGGCGGCCCTGCCCTCGCCGAGGAGGCCGCGGAGCTGGTCGAGCTCGCCGTCGCGGACCATCTTCCAGAATTCGCGGCCGTCGGCCGGATCCGTCAGCGGGATGTTCACGTTGCGTACGCCCGGCAGTTCGACGTCCGGGCCCTCCAGGGCCTGATCGGCTCCGTTGCGGAAGTCGAAGACGGTGTGCAGCTCCAGCGAGGCGAGGAAGTCTGCGTCGGTTTCGGTGGCATGCGCCAGATGTCCGCTTCGGAACAGTCGCCCCGGCCTGACCCTCCGTCCGTCCGTGGTCGGCAACCCGCCCACGTCGCGGAAGTTGCGCACTCCGGTCAGCTCCGCGCCGGGTTCGGGTCCGGCCGGAAGGGGCTGGGGTATCTGCTGGGTCACGTGTACTCCTCCGCGTGGGTCCATGGTGTCCGAATTGGTCCGGTTGGGAACAACTTGCCATATGTGGAGGCGAGATCGGGCCGGGCCCCGTGAGCCAGATCATACGGTGACCGTGCGTGCCTGATCACGAGAACCGAATTGCCTTGTGGGGGCGGTTGTTGATGGTGCGGAATGGACGCAGGGTGACCGGAATTCCGTTGATCCTCCATATCTGCGAATCCGTCAGGGAATTCGCGGCTTGTTGCCCGGCGCCCCGCTCGATTACCTTCGCGATCGATCCGGGTGGACCGCCTAATCCTGCCGCCGCCCGGGAACCGCACCCGACCATCGCGCGCGGCAGGAGCGGGGGAACCAGGTAGTCCGCTGTTCCGGAGCATTTCCGGCGCAGCTAGGGGTGAAGCCGAACCCGTGCTCCGCACGTACGGCCGGACATCTCCAGTCCGAACCCGACAGCTCACCTCGCAGGCGCCGGAGAGGAATTCGCCATGCCCGGAAAGGGTAAGCACCGCCGTCCGAAGTCCCGTTCGATATCCCGCGGCTTCGCCGTCGCCGGAACCGGCGGAGCGGCCCTCGCGCTCCCGCTGATGGGTGCCGCCGGCGCCAACGCGGCCCCGGCCGCCGCCCCGGCCAAGTCCGCGCCCGCGCAGAGCGCGCAGGCCCCGGAGGCCCTCCGCGCCGCGACCCCCGCCGCCGCGCCCGCGGCCGCCGCGCCCACCGTCTACACGGTCGTGCCGGGCGACTACCTCTCCAAGATCGCCGCCGAGCGCCACCTCGACGGCGGCTGGGAGCAGCTGTACGCCGACAACCGCGAGGCCGTCGGCACCGACCCGTCCCTCATCCACCCGGGGCTGAAGCTGACCCTCGCCGGCGGCGAGGGCCCGGCCCCCGCCCCGAAGGCACCTGCGGCCCCGGCCGAGGAATCCTCCACCGATGCTCCGGCCGCGTCCGAGGGCGTGGGCGGCAAGGCCCAGTCCCCGAAGGGTCCGGGCAAGGGCACCGCCGGCAAGGCCGCCCGTACCTCCGGCGGCGCGGCCGCCCAGGGCTCCGGCGCCGCCGCCAAGAGCGAGAAGGCCGCCGTGCCCGCCGTGCCCGCCACCGCGTCCGGGTTCACCGCCCCCGTCGCCGGCGGCGTCTCCACCCAGTACCGGGTGGGCGGCGCCATGTGGTCCTCCGGCTACCACACCGGCGTCGACTTCATCGCGAGCACCGGCACCACCGTCAGGGCCGTCGGCGCGGGCACCGTGGTCTCCGCAGGCTGGGGCGGCGCGTACGGCAACGAGGTCGTCATCAAGCACGCCGACGGCAAGTACTCCCAGTACGGCCACCTCTCCTCGCTCTCCGTCTCCGTGGGCCAGAGCGTCACCGGCGGCCAGACCATCGGGCTCTCCGGCGCGACCGGCAACGTGACCGGCCCGCACCTCCACTTCGAGATCCGCACGGGCCCGTCCTACGGCTCGGACGTCGACCCGCTCGCCTACCTCCGCTCCAAGGGCGTGAGCATCTGACGGCACCCGCCGTCGGCACGAGGACACGCGTGGGGCCGGGACCCGAGGGGGGTCCCGGCCCCACGCGTACTTATTCCTTATCCCCCGCGTGGTATAGATCACGGCCCGTCAACCCCTCATTACGTTGGCGTAGGTTGGTTGCCAAGGTGAAGGATGTTGTCCTGTGGCAGCGACGAAGACGACACTGAAGACCATCGGCTCGTACGCGGCGATCGGGGACAGCTTCACCGAAGGCGTGGGGGACCCGGGACCCGGGGATTCCTATCTCGGCTGGGCGGACCGGCTCGCCGTGCTCCTGGCCGACCAGCGTGACGAGCACGACTTCCGGTACGCGAATCTGGCCGTGCGGGGCAAAGTACTCGACCAGATCGTGGCCGACCAGGTCCCCAGAGCCAAGGAACTCGCACCCGACCTCGTCACCTTCTGCGCGGGCGGCAACGACATCATCCGCCCCGGCAGCGACCCGGACGACGTCGCGGAGCGGTTCGAGGCGGCCTTGGCCGACCTCAAGGCCTCCGTGGGCCTCGTGATGATCACGACCGGCTTCGACACGCGGGGCGTTCCGGTCCTCAAGCACCTGCGGGGCAAGGTGGCGACGTACAACGTCCACGTCCGCGCCATCGCCGACCGCTACGACTGCCCCGTGCTCGACCTCTGGTCCCTCAAGACCGTCCAGGACCGCCGGGCCTGGGACGACGACCGGCTCCACCTCTCGCCCGAGGGCCACACCCGCGTCGCGCTGCGCGCCGCGCAGGTCCTCGGCTACGAGGTGCCGGCCGACCCGGACCAGCCCTGGCCGCCCGTCCCGCCGCGCGGCTCGGTGGACGTGACCCGCGACAACATCCAGTGGGCGCGCGAGCACCTCGTACCGTGGATCGGCCGCCGGCTGCGCGGCGAGTCCTCCGGCGACCACGTCGAGGCCAAGCGCCCGGACCTGCTGCCGCTGTAGCGGACGCGCGGGGGACGGGGCCCGGCGGCCGGGGTGACGGCCGCGACAGCGGTCCGGCCGCCGCGCGGCGGAATCCTCCGGGGCCGGTGTGCGTTGGGATGGTCGTAAACGTACGACCGTCCCATCCTGCACCTTCCCAGGAGGCGCCTTGACCGGCTCCCTTCCCCTGCGTCCCCGGCTGCGCGCCCTGCGGCCCGAAGCCTTCGGCGCGGACCCCTCCGGCGCACGGCTGGAGCGGATCCTGCGCTCGCCGAACTTCGCCGACGGCGCCTTCCGGAACCCGGTCGGGGCCCGGACCAGACCCTCCGGATCGATGGCGGAATTCGCCAAGATCTACTTCCACAAGGAGCAGCGCGCCCGGCGCGGCCCCGGCGCACCGATCCCCGTGCACCCGACCACCCTCGCCGACCTGGCCAAGCCGCCGGCGAGCGGGCTGCGCCTGACCTGGATGGGCCACTCCAGCGTGCTCGCGGAGATCGACGGCCGCCGGGTGCTCTTCGACCCCGTGTGGGGCGACCGGTGCTCCCCCTTCCCCTTCGCCGGGCCCAAGCGGCTCCACCCCGTCCCGGTGCCGCTGGCCTCGCTGGGCGCCGTCGACGTCGTCGTGATCTCCCACGACCACTACGATCACCTCGACCTCCCCACGATCAAGGCCCTGGCCGGCACGGACACGGTCTTCGCCGTCCCCCTCGGCGTCGGGGCGCACCTGGAACGCTGGGGCGTCTCCCCGGACCGGCTGCGCGAGCTCGACTGGAACGAGGCCACCGAGGTCGCCGGACTCACCCTCACCGCCACCCCGGCCCGGCACTTCTGCGGACGCGGCCTGCGCAACCAGCAGTTCACCCTGTGGGCCTCCTGGGTCGTCAGCAGCGGCGAGCACCGGATCTTCCACAGCGGGGACACCGGCTACTTCCCGGGCTTCAAGGAGATCGGCGCCGAGCACGGGCCGTTCGACGCCACGATGATCCAGATCGGCGCGTACTCGGAGTACTGGCCCGACATCCACATGACCCCCGAGGAGGGCATGCGGGCCCACCTCGACCTCCAGGGCGGCGCCCCGCTCGGCACGATGCTGCCGATCCACTGGGGCACCTTCAACCTGGCCCTGCACCCGTGGGACGAGCCCGGCGAAGGCACCGTCGCCGCCGCCGGCGCGGCCGGCGCGGCCATCGCCCTGCCGATCCCGGGCCGCCCCTTCGAACCCGGCGCCCCCGACGCCCCGACCGAACCGTGGTGGCGCCCCTTCGTGGCGGGGCGCCCGGCGGTGACGCCGGCCGCCACCGTCGTCGTGAAGACACCGGAACCCGCCCTCGACCCCACCCCCCGGGGCGACCTCGACCCGGCGGGCGAACGCTGAGTCGGCGCGGGGGCGTCACGGAGCGCTGACCGGCGGCGGGGCGACCGGGAGGCAGCCCGGCCCGCCGCCGGCGGCTCCCGCGACGCCGGCACGGCGTCTCACACGGCCCGCTCCTTCCACTGGCCGCCCCCTTGCAGGCCCGGAAGGCCCGCCCGTCCTGCGGGCCGGTCCTGCGAGAGCAGTCCTGCCCCGGCCGCCGGCGGAGCGCGGCCGCACCGCGGACGGCACCCGACCCGGCTGCCCGGTCGCGCTCGTACCGTGAGCGGAAGTCCGTGAACCCGGCTCCCCGGCGTCCGACTTCCTTGCCGGTCCTGCTCAGGTCCGTCCGCAGGCCGTCCGCCAGGGTGCGCACCGGCCTCCGGGTGTTCGTCGCGGGCATCGTCCCGGGACGCTTCGCGCATGGTGCCTGCCTGCTGCGCGGGGCCGTGCGTGGGCCGGGAAGGTACCTTCCGGCAGCGCGCGCGGTGAGCACAAGAGCGCGTCGCGGCGCCGTCCGGGCGAGGTTCTCCGCCGGGCGGCGGCGCGCGCCCCCCGGCCGTGCGGGAGTACGCGCTCCCGGCGCATTCGGGCTGTCGTACGAGCGCTCCATCGGGAGCGGGAAGCACCCCGGTGAAGTTCCCCAACTGGGCAACAGCTGCGGGACCGTGCGGTCTAGCGTGGGTATCCGGTGATCAACACCGGGCCCCGCGACTCGCTGGGGGCCGGGCCCCACGTACCGAGGACGCCGATGTCCGGACTCCGCGCCGCCCGCCACTCCCCGTCGAGACACGCCGTCAAGGGACCGGGCCGGCAGATACGCCCCCAGCTGGTCCGCGCCGCCGTGCTGCCCACGCTCGCCGCCGGGCTCAGCGGCGCCGCCGCGGTCATGTTCACCCTCCACCTCGGCGGTGGCTCCGGCGCGCGCGACGACCGGCTGTGGCCGGTGCTCGCGGGCTGCGCCCTGCTCGCCGTCGGAGCGCTCGCGGCCGCCCTGCTCGGGGCCCAGCGCGCCGCCAAGGCCGTCCGGGACCGCTGCGAGGCGCTGCGCCGCTCCAGCGTGCGCGGACGCGAGGAGCTGCGCACCGCCGCCGAGCGGCTCGAACGCGGGGAGGGCGCGGTCCGCCCCGTGCCCGGGGACCGGGGCAGCGCGCCGCCGGAGGGCGACCAGGCCGGAGTGGACGAGTTCTGGCTGCTCGCGCAGGAGTTGCGGGGGGCCCGGGAGCAGGCGCAGGCGACCCTCGTACGGCTGGCCCTGCCGCCCGCGCCGACCGACAGCGACCGCAAGGTGGAGGTCTTCGTCAACCTCGCGCGCCGGCTTCAGTCGCTCGTGCACCGCGAGATCTCACTGCTCGACGGGCTGGAGGACACCGTCGAGGACCCCGACCTGCTGAAGGAGCTCTTCCACGTCGACCACCTGGCCACCCGGATCCGCCGGCACGCCGAGAACCTCGCGGTGCTGGGCGGGGCCGCCTCCCGGCGCCAGTGGACCCGGCCCATCGACCTGAGCGAGGTGCTGCGCTCCTCGGTGGCCGAGGTCGAGCAGTACACGCGGGTCAAGGTGGTGCCCCCGGCGGGCGGCACCGTCCGGGGCCACGCCGTCGCCGACGTGGTGCACCTGCTGGCCGAACTCGTCGAGAACGCCACGGTGTTCTCCGCACCCGACACGGACGTGGTGGTGCGGGCCGAGCGGGTCACCGCCGGGATCGCCGTCGAGGTGGAGGACCGCGGGCTGGGCATGCCGGCGGAGGAGCAGCACCGGATGAACACCCTGCTGGGCGACCCCGACCAGGTGAGCGTCCGGCACCTGCTGGCCGACGGGCGGATCGGGCTGTTCGTGGTCTCGGCGCTGGCCCGGCGGCACGGGATCGCGGTCGAGCTGAAGTCCAACATCTACGGCGGGGTGCTCGCCGTGCTGGTGCTGCCCCAGGGCCTGCTGGGCGCGGAGGCCCCGGGCGCGGCCGACGCGGCGGGCGGCTCGCGGGCCACCTCGTGGGGCACCGTCTCCTGGCCGGACACGGCCCGCCCCACGCCGCCGCCCGCCGCCGCCCGGCGCGAGCCCCTGACCCCGGCGGTACGGCCCCCGGCCCGGGCCGCGGAACCGGACCGGCCCTCGTACCCGGCGCCGATGCCGTACGCGGCCCAGGAGCCGGCTCACGCCCCGGTGCCGTACGCGGACCCGGGCCGGGGTGCGGGCGGCTCCGGGATCCCGGAGCCGGCTCACGCCCCGGTGCCGTACGCGGACCCGGTCACGGGTTCCGCTCGGGAGGCGGGACCGGCCCCGGCGGGTTCCGGCGAGGCCCGCGGCCCGGTCCCGGCTGCGGAAGCCGCCCGGGCCTTCTGGCAGGCACCGGCAGGGGCCCCGGCATCCGCCCCGGCCGTGGAAGCGGCCCCGGCCGCCTGCCCGGCATCGGTCAGGGGCCTGGACGGCGCACTGACCCGGGCCCGGGCCCAGGCCCAGGCCCAGGCCCAGGCCGCGGCCCAGGCCACGGCCCGGGCCCAGGCCACGGCTCCGGACGCGGACGCGGACCTCGGCCGGGATGCCGACCCCCACCGCACCGGCGCTCCCGCACTCGGACCGGCCGCGATGCCGGGATCCGGCGGGTCGGTCTGGGCCTGGGGCCCCGCATCCGAGGAGGCCCCGGACCCCGTACCGGACCCGGCCTGGCCCCTGGACACCGGCACCGCCGTGGCGCCGGGCCTGGAGCCGGCCTGGCCGCGGGGCCCGGAGGCCGCGGAACCGGCTCCGGACACGCGGCCCGGCCCCGCGGAGGGCTGGGCGGCCGTGCGGGCCACCGAGCCGCAACCGGCCCCCGTCCCCCTGCCGCGCCGCGTCCCGCCGCAGAGCCCCGCCCCCGAGGGGGCACGGCCGCCCCTGCCCCGGCGCCGCGCCCAGCAGCACCTCGCGCCCCAGCTGCGCGAAGCCCCCGCCCCCCGGCGGGCCGACGAAACCGAACAGCCCGTGCACGACCCCGGCCTGATGGCGGCCTTCCAGCGGGGCTTCGGCCTCGCCCAAGCGGACGAGCAGGCATGAACCCCAGCAAGGAGCACACCCCCATGGCCGGCGAACTGGCGACGAAGACAGGCAGCCTCTCCGATCTCGACTGGCTGCTCAGCGGTCTGGTCCAACGGGTGCCGTACACCCGCAGCGCGGTACTGCTCACCGCCGACGGACTCGTCACCTGCGTACACGGCATGGACTCCGACAGCGCCGACCACATGGCCGCCCTCGCCTCCGGCCTGTACTCCCTGGGGCGCAGCGCCGGAGCACGCTTCGGGGACGGGGCCGAGGTCCGGCAGGTGGTCGTGGAGCTCGACACCGCGCTCGTCTTCGTCTCGGCGGCCGGCTCCGGCACCTGCCTGGCGGTGCTCGCGGACCGGGAGGCCGACGCCGGCGTGCTGGGCTACGAGATGGCGATGCTGGTCAAGAGCGTCCGGCCGTACCTGGCGGCCCCGCCGCGCCGGCCCGTCGCCGACGCGGAGCGATGAGGGCCTGGGCGAGGGGGGTCCACGGTTTCCCGCCGGCCGGCTTTCCCACGGCCCGGGACACGCCCTGGCTGGACGATTCCGCCGGCCGGGTCATGCGCCCGTACACGGCCTGCGGCGGCCGGACCCGTCCCGCCGTCGCGCTCGACCTGCTGTCCCGGATGACCGCGACCGGCGTCCGCCCGGGGATCCCGCTCGGAGCCGAGCACACCCTCGCCCTGCGCGTGTGCGCGGGCGCGGCGGCGGTGACGGTCGCCGAGGTGGCCGGGCAACTGCGGCTCCCGGCCGTGGTGGTGAAGGTGCTGCTGTCCGACCTGATGGAGTACGGGGCCGTCATGGCGCAGTCACCCCGGTTCCCGAACGGCGGCGGCTCGTTCGCCGCCGACGACCTGTCCCTGCTGCGGGCGGTGCTCGATGGCCTGCGCCGACGGCTGTGAGGTGGCCGCCCCGGCCCTGCCCGCGACCTTGAAGATCCTGGTCGCGGGCGGCTTCGGGGCGGGGAAGACCACCTTCGTGGGCGCGGTCAGCGAGATCGAACCGCTGTGCACGGAGGAACTCCTGAGCGGGTTCGGCGAGCACGCGGACCGGCTCGACGGGGTGGCGGCGAAGACGGCGACGACGGTCGCCCTGGACTTCGGGCGCCTCACCCTGGACGACCGGCACGTCCTGTACCTCTTCGGCACGCCCGGTCAGGAGCGCTTCTGGTTCCTGTGGGAGGAGCTGTGCGCGGGAGCGCTCGGCGCGGTGGTCCTCGCCGACACCCGCCGCCTCGCGGACTGCTTCCCCGCCGTGGACTTCTTCGAGCGGCGCGGGATCGGCTTCGTCGTCGCCGTCAACGAGTTCGACGGCGGCCACCGCTACACCTCCCAGGAGGTCCGCGACGCCGTCGGCCTGGGCCCGGACGTACCCGTCGTCCGGTGCGACGCACGCCTCACCCGCTCCGGTACGGGGACCCTGGCCGCCCTCGTGCACCACCTGCTGTCCACGGCCCGGCAGGGCCGCCCACCACACTCGGATCCGGGGGAACCGCCATGACCTACTACGAATCGACCGGACACCTGCTGCTCACCCCCGTGGACCGGGAGGCGCCCGCGCGGGCCGTGCGGCTGCGCGAGATGGACCTCGGCGAGCGGGTGGACGAGGAACTCGACGACTTCGCCCGCCGGGTGGCCCGGACCCTGGAGGCCCCGTACGCGGGCGTCAACTTCGTCGGCGAGGAACGGCAGTTCTTCGCCGGCCTGCACCACGGCCCGGACGCCGCGGCGAGCGGCTACCCGGCGCGGGTGCTGCCCCGGGACCACGGCTACTGCCCGCACGTGGTGGTGCGGCGGCGGGCCCTGGTGCTGGAGGACGTACGGGACTTCGCGCGCTTCGCGGGCAACGCGGTCGTCGACGAGAGCGGGGTGCGCTCCTACCTCGGAGCGCCCCTCGCCGACCGGCGCGGCTTCGTCCTCGGCACCGTCTGCGCGGTGGACGTGGTGCCGAGGCGGTGGGGGACGCAGGGCCTCGCGACGGTCAAGGCGCTCGCCGCCGAGCTGGCGGAGCTGCTGCACGCCCGGCCGGACCGCCGGAGGTGATCAGCGCAGGAAGCCGGTGATCCGCTGCCGCAGGGAGCCCGCGTCCAGGCCGTGGGCGGCGGTGTGCTCGTCGATCGTGCCGTAGCGGCGCAGCTCGGCGCGCCCGACCCCCAGCGGCAGCACCCGGTGCGGGACGTCCACGAGGGCCCGCCCGGCGGCCGCCGCCGAGGTGCCGGCGAGGTACGGCTCCACCAGCACCACGTCGGCCGCGGCCCGCCCGGCGGCCGCGCGCAGGGCCGCGTCGTCGAAGGGGCGCACGGTGGCCGCGTACAGGACGGTGACGTCGAGGCCCTCGGTCGCCGCGAGGACGTTGTCGAGCAGCGGCCCGACGGCGAGCACCACACCCGCGCGTCCCTCCCGCACGGTCTGGAAGCGCAGGTCGCCCAGGGGGCGCGGGGCGGCGTTCGACTGCTGGGACAGCCGGACGTACACCCGGTCGTCCCCGGCGGCGCAGGCGTGCCGCAGCAGCGCCTCGGCCTCGTCGGGGTGGCCGGGCACGTGGACGGTCCAGCCGTCGAGGGTGTCGAGCAGCGCCACGTCGCCGGGTGCCATGTGGGTGAACCCGCCGGCCGGCCAGTCGTAGCTGGCGCCGGCGCTGACCAGGACGCCGCCCGTGCCCTGGTGTCCGAAGTCCAGCTTGAGCTGCTCGAACGGCCGCTCGACGAGGAAGCTGGCGAAGGTGTGCAGCACGGGCCGCAGCCCGGTGAGGGCCAGCCCGCCGCCGACGCCGACGAGCAGCTGCTCCCGGATCCCGACATTGATCACCCGGTCCGGGTGCCGCTCCTGGGCGGGCCGGAACCCGTCCATGGAGATCTCGGCGAGCACGAGTGCCAGCCGGGGGTCCTCGTCGAGCAGCCGCGACGTGACCGAGATGAACCGCTCCCGCATGGTGTCCATGGCGTTTCCCCTCAGAACTTCTTCTCGACGCGGGCGACGACGGCGTGCGGCCGGCCCGGATGCGGTGTGGTGAAGGCGGCGTGCAGCGCCGCGTGGTCCCGTCCGTCCACGGTGACGGCGCTCCAGCCGGCCGCCTCGAAGCGGGAGGCGATCCCGCCGGGCCAGCCGTGGGTGGCGGAGTCGTTGTCGATCACCACGGTGTGCAGCGCCTCCAGCCCGGCAGGGCCGGCATGGGCGATGGCCTCGTGGTTGCTGCCCTCGTCGAGCTCCGCGTCCCCGATCAGCACCCACACGGCGGCCTCGTCCAGCCCCTGCGCCCGCAGCCCGAGGGCGCTGCCGACGGCGAGCGGCAGCCCGTGCCCGAGGGAGCCGCTGCCGATCTCCACGCCGGGGATCAGGGTGCGGTCGGGGTGGTGGCCGAGCGGGGAGTCGTACGCCCCGAAGCCGGGCAGCCGGTCGACGGGGAAGAACCCCTTGGCGGCGAGCACGGCGTAGTAGGCCATCGGTCCGTGCCCCTTGGACAGCAGGAACCGGTCCCGGCCGGCGTCCCGCGCGCTCCCGGGCCCGACGCGCAGCACCCGGTCGTAGAGCACCCACAGCACGTCGAGGGTGGAAGTGGCGGCGGGCCCGTGCTTCTCGGCCCCGGTCATGAGCGCGATCAGCCGGTCCAGATCCTCGTAGCGGAGCCCTGTGTCCGCGGATGCCTGTGTCATACAGCAACCGTGCAACCTCAAGCGGACTTGAGGTCAACCCCCGCGCGCGTCCGCACCCGCCCCCGGAAAGGTGCGCGCGACCACCCCCGGAAGTGCGGTATTGTTCTCGTGCCGGTCAGGCCAGGGGAAACCCCAGGTCAGCAGGCATCGGGACGTGGCGCAGCTTGGTAGCGCACTTGACTGGGGGTCAAGGGGTCGCAGGTTCAAATCCTGTCGTCCCGACTCGTGAGAGTCGTAGGTCGAAGGGCCGTTTCAGAGTGATCTGAAACGGCCCTTCGGTCATTCCCGGGGACTGCCCGCCGGGTCCGCCCTGGTGAGGGTGCAGGTGCCGTTCGCGCAATCGCGCTTCAGGCGGCCGCGGGAGACGGTCTGGGCCAGGCCGACCATCCAGCAGGTCGGGCAGCCGCGGAAGGCGATCAGGGACAGCGGGGCCGCCAGCAGGACGGCCGGGCCGGCCGTGGGGACCAGGGCGATCGAGCCGATGATCAGGCCGAAGCCGACGGCGCCCCGCGCCAGGTGGCGCGGGACGGAGCTGCTGGCGAAGTCGGGGCGGGGGGCCGCCGGTCGTGCGGGCTTCGTGGTGGTCATGGTCATGGGTCTCCTGCCCCTGGTCGGGTGGCCTGTGCCAGTGAGAGCCGGAGTGCCGCGCGGGCCCTGTGCAGCCGGGACTTCATCCCGGCGGTGCTCAGGCCCAGCGCGTCCGCCACGGCCTTGCCGGGCAGGCCCTGTACGTCCCGCATGATCAGGACCTGCCGCTGGTCGCGCGGGAGGGCGCTGACCGCCGCCGCGATCCGCTCCGCCTCCAGCCCGCGCAGCACCGCCTCCTCGGCGGACGGTTCCGCCGACGCGTCCGGTGCGGCCGGGGCGTCGTCGCTCCGCGAGACGAGCACCCGTACCTGGCGCAGGCATTCGTTGCGCACGATCCGGAACATCCACGAGGCGAGCGCGCCGGTGGCCCGCAGGGTGCCGATCTTCCGGTAGAGGATGATCAGCGCTTCCTGCGCCGCGTCCTCCGCGTCCTGCGGCGAGGCGCACAGCGAGAGGGCGAACTTGCGTACGTGGGGCTGCGATTCCATGACGACGGCGGTGAGCGAGGTGACGTCACCGTTCTGGGCGGCCTTGATCAGCCGGTCGTCCGGCCAGGCGAAGCGTTGTTTCATGTGCTGCTCGTCTCCGACGGGTGCCTTGGGGGTGTCCGGTGCTCAGCCTCGGCTCTTGAAGCGCCGCAGCAGGTGCCAGGTGCAGGCGCCGACGAGCAGGGCTCCGACGACTACGAGGGCGGTGATCAGCATGGGGTACCTCCGGGTGTTGCGGTGTGTCCGGTCAGTCGTACGCGGATAAGAGGCGGGGAGGCCCCCAGAGGATTCGCCTCCGGCCGAAGTTTCTTCCCCGGGCCCGGTTCGACCGGTTCGAGGCGCAGGACACCCCGGAGATCGCCGGCGAGCCCGCCGCCATGGCCGGCCGGCCGCACTACGAGCGGTCCCTGCCGGACCTGGAGGACGAGCGGGGGGCCTTCGGGACGGCGCTGCTCCCGGCCTTCCCGCAACTCGCCCTGGACAAGCCCGACTTCTCCAAGGCCGGCGGGTGCGACGCCCTCGGCGTGCAGGGCGTCGTCGAGTGGGAGAGCTCGGCCGGCGGCGCGTTGAACACCCCGAAGGGGCTGGTGCAGGTGATCGCACTCGGCGCAGGTCGTCGGCAGCGTGTGGATGCCGGGCGTCGACAACCTCGACTGCGAGCCGGCCGAGATGCCCGGGCAGTGGCTGGTCGCAGTGCTTCTGAGTCCTTCCCGCGCAGGGCCCCCGCGTACCGAACACCGCGATCGGTACGCGGGGGCCTCCTGCCGGTCGTCCCGTGGCGGCGAGAGCCGCTCGTCCGCCCGGGAGAGGCGGCACGGGCTGGTGCGGCCCGCGCCGGTGCATTCTCTCATTCAAGAGGTGAATGCGCCACTGTGGCCAGTATCTGCCAGGAGCTATGCCGGTTTTTCTGGGCTTCTGCGTGTCCAATGACCGGGTGGTGGCAGCACGGGCGTTCCCGGCCGGTGACGGTGCAGACGCCATCCGATCGGCGGAAAGACGGAGAAAACGCTTGGACGGGGTGAGCGGCCCTGCGGAACACTGCGACTCCTGTCCTGCCACCGCTCGCTCACACCGCACAGGGTTGGTATGGGATCTCCCGAATCGCACCAAAGTCCGCCGGGCAGGGGCCCGGTACTCCTCGCACTGCGCCACTACGGACGGGAGCTGTTCCGGCTCCGCCGGCTGGCCGTACCCGCCATGCTGTTCCCGGCGCTGGGCAACATCGGCATCAACTACGTCGCGCCGCTGGTCGTCGCCAAACTCGTCGGCCGGATCGCGGCCGACCGCGGCGCAGTCGCCTCGGGCATCGGCCCGGTCCTGCCCTACGTCCTCGGGTTCGCCGGCGCCCTGCTGCTGGCCGAGGCGCTGTGGCGCCTCGGACTGCACTGCCTCAACCGCCTCGACGCCCTCGGCGTCGAGCGGCTCTACGTGCTCGGAATGGACGAGCTGTTCGCCAAGGACGCCGCGTTCTTCCACGACAACTTCGCCGGCTCGCTCACCAAGCGGGTCCTGAGCTTCGCCTCCCGCTTCGAGGAGTTCGTCGACACGCTGACCTTCCAGATCGTCGGCAAGTTCGTGCCCCTGATCTTCGGCTCGGTGGTGCTGTGGCAGTACGAACCGCTGCTCGTCGTCGGCCTGTTGGCGATGATCGCGTTCACCGGGCTGCTGGTGACACCGCTGATCCGCCGGCGGCAGCGGCTCGTCGACGAGCGCGAGGCGGCCATCGCCCGGGTCTCCGGCCACGTCGCCGACAGCCTGATGAACATGGACACGGTCCGTGCCTTCGCCGCCGAGGAACGCGAGGCCGCCGAGCACCGCTCGCGGGTCGCCGAGTCGCGGCGGCTCATGCTGCGTTCGTGGGACTACGGCAACCTGCGCATCGACACGATCGTCGCGCCGATGTCCGTACTGACCAACGCGCTCGGCCTGCTGGTCGCCGTCGGGCTCGCCGCCCGGGGGCACGGCGTGGAGACGGTCGTCGTCGCCTTCACCTACTACGGCAACGCGACCCGGATCATGTTCGAGTTCAACCAGATCTACCGCCGCCTGGAAAGCTCGATGACGGAGGCCGCGCAGTTCACCGCACTGCTGCTGACCCCGCCGAGCGTCCTCGACCCGAAGTCCCCGGAGCCGCTGCTGTCCCAGGGCGCGGAAGTGCGCTTCGAGGGTGTGGACTTCGCCCACGCGGGCGGGGAACCGCTCTTCACCGGGCTCGACCTGGACGTGCCCAGCGGGACGAAGATCGGCCTCGTCGGCCGGTCCGGCGGCGGCAAGACCACCCTCACCCGGCTGCTGCTGCGGATGACCGACATCGACGGAGGCCGGATCACGGTCGGCGGGCAGGACATCAGCCGGCTCGCCCAGGCCGACCTGCGCGGCCTGATGGCGTACGTGCCGCAGGAGCCGGCGATGTTCCACCGCACCCTGCGCGAGAACATCGCCTTCGCCCGCCCCGACGCCACCGACGCCGAGATCCGCCGCGCCGCCGAGGCGGCGCACGTGACGGAGTTCGCCGACGCCCTGCCGGACGGCTTCGACACCATGGTGGGCGAGCGCGGGGTGAAGCTGTCCGGCGGACAGCGCCAGCGGGTCGCCCTCGCCCGGGCGATCCTGCGCGACGCCCCGATCCTGCTGCTCGACGAGGCCACCAGCGCCCTCGACTCCGAGAGCGAGATCCTCGTCCAGGACGCCCTCTGGCGGCTCATGGAAGGGCGGACCGCACTCGTCGTGGCGCACCGGCTCAGCACCGTCGCCACCATGGACCGGCTCGTCGTCCTCGACCGCGGCCGGATCGTGGAGCAGGGCACCCACCAGGAACTGCTCACCGCGGACGGCGCCTACGCGAAGCTGTGGCAGCACCAGTCGGGAGGCTTCCTCGACGACACCCCCACGGCCGGGGCCGACCTGCGCCCGTGACCCGCACCCCGCGCCGTGCCGGCCGGGCACGGCGCGGCGCGGGGCGGGCGGCGAGGACCGGGTGCGGTACGTCCGCCGGCCCCGCTTCAGCGCCGTACAGCCGGTGCCGGTCACGCTGCGGGCGGCGGGTGTGCCGCCCGCCGCCCGTCTGCGTGAGGATGCCCGATGACCGAGCCCGTCGCGTTCCCCGAGGACCGCACCTGCCCCTACCACCCGCCGGCCGCCTACGACCCGCTCCGGGGCGGCGCCCCGCTCAAGCGGGTGACGTTCTTCGACGGCCGCTCGGTGTGGGCGGTGACCGGACACGCCGCCGCGAGGGCGCTGCTGGGGGACGCGCGGCTGTCCAGCGACAGCGAGAACGAGGCGTTCCCCGTGCCCTCCGAGCGCTACGCCGGGCTGCTGCGCCGGCGCACGCCGCTGCTGGGCGTCGACGACCCCGAGCACAACCGCCAGCGCCGGCTCCTGATCCCGAGCTTCACGCTCAAGCGCACCCACGCGATGCGTCCGCGGATCCAGGAGATCGTCGACCAGCTGATCGACGACATGACCGCCAAGGGCCCGAAGGCGGAACTGGTGGGCGACTTCGCCCTGCCGATGCCGTCGAAGGTCATCTGCTCGATGCTCGGCGTGCCGTACGCGGACCACTCCTTCTTCGAGGAGCAGTCGCGCCGGCTGCTGCGCGGCCCCGAGCTGTCCGATGTGGAGGACGCGAGGGACCGGCTGGAGGACTACCTGCGGGCGCTGATCGAGGCCAAGCAGGCGGAGCCGGGCGAGGGCATGCTCGACGACATCATCCGCGAGCAGACCGCCGTGGGCGAGTTCGACGCCGAGGAACTGGCGGGGCTGGCGTTCATCCTGCTCATCGCCGGCCACGAGACCACGGCCAACATGGTCTCGCTGGGCGCCTACACCCTGCTGGAGCACCCCGAGCGGCTGGCCGAGCTTCGGGCGGACCCCTCGCTCGTACCGACGGCCGTCGAGGAGCTGATGAGGTACCTGTCCATCGTCGAAGGCATGCTGCGCGTCGCCCTGGAGGACATCGAGATCGCGGGGGAGACGATCCGCAAGGACGACGGCGTGGTCTTCTCCCTCTCCCTCGTCAACCGCGACGAGAGCGTCTACCCCCACCCCGACGTGCTCGACTGGCAGCGCTCGGCGCGCCACCACGTCGGCTTCGGCTTCGGCATCCACCAGTGCCTCGGGCAGAACCTGGCCCGCGCGGAGATGGAGATCGCCCTGGGCACCCTGATCACCCGGCTTCCCGGGCTCCGGCTGGACGCACCCGCGCAGGAGATCCCGTTCAAGCCGGGCGACACCATCCAGGGCATCGTCCAGCTCCCCGTGGCCTGGTGAGCGCCGTGCGTCCCGTCCACATCGCGATCGACACCGGCCGCTGCATCGGAGCGGGCCAGTGCGCGCTGACGGCCCCGGACGTGTTCACCCAGGGCGACAGCGGATTCAGCGAGGTGCTGCCCGGCCGGGAGGACGGCAACGGCGACCCCCTGGTGCGCGAAGCCGCACAGGCCTGCCCGGTCGCGGCCATAGCGGTCCGCCTCCGCTGAGAACGGCCTCCTCCCGCGCACGGCGTGCGCGGACGAGCGGTCCCCGGACCGGTACCGGGCGGGGCGTCGAGCTCACCCTCGACGCCGAGCACCTGCGCCCGGCGGGCACCCGGTGGCGGGCTCCGGGAGGCGGCGGCCCCCGGACCGGCAGACGATGGAGGCGTGCACGTGCCACATGAGCCGGCCGCCGTGACCGGGCCCCGATGAGCGAGGCCCGGTGAACGAAAAGGTCCCGGTCGACGAGCTGATCAGCAGCGCCGCGCAGGCCGCCGGCGGCTGGCTGGGCGCGCTGCCCGTCGCGCTCGTGGCCACCGGCGCCGACGGGACCATCGTGCGCTGGAACCAGGTCGCGCAGGAGCTGCTGGGCTACACCCCGCCCCAGATGCTCGGACGCAACATCGCCGACCTGTTGCACCCCGGATCCGACCGCAGCCTCGGCCGCTCCCTGTGGGAGGCGGCCGCCTCCGGACGCGGAGTGATGGGCACCGTCACCGCCTGGCACCGCGACGGGCACCCCCTGGAGGTGGAGATCTGGGCCTCCCCGGTGTCCGACCGGCAGCACGGCTCGACGGTGCTGGTCTTCGCGGCCGACGCCCACGCGGCCCGCCGCATCCGGGGGTCCTCGGCGGTCTGGGACGGCCTCTTCGCCCGCTCGCCCGTCGGCATCGCCATCCTCGACACGCAGCTCCGTTTCCTCCAGGTCAACGCCGCCCTCGAAGCCATGAACGGCCTGCCCGAGTCGGCGCACGTCGGACGCCGCCTGGCCGAGATCCTCCCCGAGGTGAACGCCCTGGAGATGGAGGAGGCCATGCGGCAGGTCCTGGAGACCGGCGATCCCGTCCTGGACCGCCGCCGGGTCGGGCGGACCCCCTCCGAGCCGGACCACGACCGGGTGTGGTCCTGCTCCTACGTCCGGGTGGAGGACCCCGCCCGGATGCCGATCGGCGTGATCGCCTCCCTCGTCGACATCACCGAGCAGCAGCGCGACCACGTCGAAGCCGAAGCCGGCCGTCGCCGCCTCGCCCTGCTCAGCGAGGCCAGCATGCGGGTCGGCTCCAGCCTGGACCTGGAGCGCACCGCGCAGGAACTCGCCGACCTCGCCGTTCCGCGCCTCGCCGACGCCGTCACCGTCGACGTCCTCGACGCCCTGGCCCGCGGCGACGAGCCCGGCATGGGGCTGACCGGCGGGGTGGCCCTGCGCAGGCTCGGCCGGGCCCCGCTGTCCGGATCCCGGGTGACCGACATCCTCGCCCCCCTCGGCCGGACGCTCACCTTCCCCGCGACCGCCCCCTACACCCAGGCCCTCTCCGCCCGGCAGCCCTTCCTCATCGCCCGCCTCGACGACCAGGCCGTCGCCCCCGCCGCCCGCCACACG
Organism: Streptomyces sp. NPDC037421; assembly: GCF_055602105.1. Lineage (NCBI taxonomy): Bacteria > Bacillati > Actinomycetota > Actinomycetes > Kitasatosporales > Streptomycetaceae > Streptomyces > Streptomyces sp. NPDC037421. The sequence continues at coordinate 11,702 of NZ_JBVJWV010000002.1, read as the reverse complement.
ACGAAACCCGCCCAACTGCTCACCGCGGGGGTGCACTCCTTCGTCATGGCCCCGCTGGTCGCCCGGGAATCGGTGCTCGGCGTCGCCACCTTCTACCGCACCCGCCCGGTCGGGCCGTTCACCGCCGAGGACGTCACCCTCGCCGGGGAACTCGCCGCCCGCGCCGCGCTCAGCATCGACAACGCCCGGCTCTACCACCGCGAGCACGAGACCGCCGTCATCCTCCAGCGCAGCATGCTCCCGCAGCACATCACCCCGCCGCCCGGCATCGAGGTCAGCCACCGCTACCTGCCCGCGAGCGACGTCAACGAGGTCGGCGGCGACTGGTACGACGTCCTCGCCCTGTCCGGTGGCAAGGCCGCCCTGCTCATCGGCGACGTGATGGGCCACGGCATCGCCGCCGCCGCGGTCATGGGCCGCCTCTCCGCCTCCGTACGGTCCCTCTCGCGCCTGGACCTCCCACCCGTACGGCTGCTGCACCAGCTGGAAGCCGCGCTCGCCGACCTCGCCGAACCGATGCTGGCCACCTTCCTCTACGTGGTCTGCGACCCGGCCGCCGGCCGCTGCACCGTCACCCGCGCCGGGCACCCGCCGCCGGCCCTCGCCCTCCCCGACGGAACCGTCCGCCTCCTCGACACCCCGCCCGGGGTGCCGCTCGGCGTCGGAGGCATCGCGTTCACCCCCACCGAGGTCGAAGTGCCCCCGGGCAGCCTCCTCGTCCTCTACACCGACGGCCTCATCGAAGCGCGCGGCAGCGACCTCGACGAGCGGCTCGGCGAGCTGACACAGCTCCTCGCCGACCCCCAGCGCCAGCTGGACCACCTGTGCGACTCGCTGATCACCCACCTCGTCCCGGCGGCGGCCGACGACGACATCGCCCTGATGGTCGCGCGGGTCGGCGGCTGACCCGGGCGGCTGACGCCGAGGGGGTGCCGGTCGCGACGGCGGAAGCGGCCGGGGACTCGTTCGGGTGAAGTCAGGCCTCAGGGCCGAGCGGGTGGGTAGGCCTGCGGCCGAGGTTCCGTGCACGATGCACCGGAGCCGATCGTTTCGGCCGCCCCTGGAGGGCCCATGTCCATCGCACGCCGTATCCCCAAGCTGCTGACCGCCGCCTCCGTCGCCGTGCTCCTCTCCGTCGCCGGAGCGGGCCTCGCCGCCCCGGCGAGCGGCGCCTCGGCCGTCCCGGCGGCGGAGCGGTCAGCCCGGGCGCCCGGGTTCAACGCGAGCGGGGTGTACGACATCTACCAGAGCAACGCCACCGTCCACGTGGACTTCTCGCAGGCCGCCGACGGCCGTCTCTACGGGTCGGTGCGCTCCGGAAACACCGTCGGAAACGTCCGGGAAGGCTCCGTCGACGGCCAGCAGATCTACTTCGTCATCGCCTGGTCGCACGGTCCCGTGGGCCGCTACACCGGAACGCGGGGCCCGGACGGCCGCCTCTCGGGTACGACGTACGACCTGACCAACCCGTCCAGCCAGGCGACCTGGCGCACCCAGCGCCAGTTCTGACCGACCCGGTTTCCGCAGGACCGGAAGGCCGGGGAGCCCCGCGGGTTCCGCGGGGCTCCCCGGCCGTCGGGGTCAGCCCTTGCCGAGGAGCTTGTTCATCCGGGTGATCTCGGCGCTCTGCGAGCCGATGATGGCGGCGGCCATCTCCTTGGCGGGCTGGTACTTGCCGTCGGACTGCTCCGTCTTGGCCATGGCGACGGCACCCTCGTGGTGCTTGACCATCAGATCGAGGAACGCGGTGTCGAAGGCCTTGCCGGAGGCCTTCGCGAGCTGGTCCATCTCCTCGCCCGTCATCATCCCGGACATGGAGTGGCCGCCGTGCCCGCCCTGTGCGGCATCGGCCGCCGGGACCTGCTCGCCCCAGGCCGTCAGCCAGCCGGACAGGGTCTTGATCTCCGGGTCCTGGGCCTTCTTGATCTCGTCGGCCAATGCCTTGACCTCGGCTGATTCGGAGCGGGTCGCGGCGAGGCCGGCCATCTCGACCGCCTGCCGGTGGTGCGGGATCATCCCCTTGGCGAAGGCGGTGTCGGCGGCGTTGTTCGCGGCCTGCGCGTTGCCGGAGGCCGGTGCGGAGGGCTTGGCCGACGGGGAGGCGGACGCGGAGGCCGCGCCGTCGTGGCTGTCGTGCGCCGAGGAGCCGGAGCCGGCCTTCCCGCCGCAGGCGGCGAGGACGAGGACGGCGGTGGCGGCCGCGGCCAGCGCGGTGGTGCGGCGGATCGGGGAACGCTTGACGGTCATGGTGGTGCTTCTCCTGGTGAGGTGCGTACGGGTGCGCTCACCGGCGGGAACGCCGGCCAGGGCCGCCTATACGCGCAGGAGTTGCAGTTCGCTCAGTGACGGGGGCGCGCGCCCGTACGCCGTCGCCCCGAGCACGGCGCCGTGCGAGGCCTCGGTCCCGGCGGGGATCCCGCCGAGCGCGGGCGCCGGCGCGTACAGCACCGGGGCGCCGCTGGTGCCGGACGCGGCACAGGTCGGGTCGGCGTGCTGGGCGTGGCCGCCGGAGGGCCCCCCGTGGTCGGGGCCGTCGGCGTGGACGCAGTCGCAGGGGTCGGCCGACGGGTGCTCCGCGGCCGCCGCGTGCGCCGCGGCGGGCGGGACCGCTCCCGGGCCGAGGCCGTGCATGCCCACGATCCCCGTGAGCACGGCCAGTACGAGGAGCAGCCGTGCGGGCAGCCCGGAGGGCCTCCTCGCGCGTCCGGCCCGCGTACTCGTCCTCATGGCGGCATCGTAGATGACCCCTGGGCGGTACTCCACAGGGGTAGGGGGTATCCCGGCGCGGGTCCACCCGCACGGGTTCACGGGGCGGCGTACCGCTACCCGACGGCGTCGACCGTCGTGGTGTCCGGCATCCCGCGCACCGTCGCCGCCGGTACGGCGGAGAAGTCCGGCGGCAGCGGCTTCACCGCCGCCCGGCCGCCCGGGCGATCCCGCGAAGGCCGGACGGATCGGCTCAGGCCGGGCCCGCCGGCCGCCCCGAGTGGAGTTCCAGCGGGCCGGTGCCCTCGGCCAGGGCCGTCAGGCAGGCCTCGATCTGGCGCCGCAGCCCGGGCTTGACCAGCCCCCGCAGCTCCTCGCGGCGCGCCGTGCGCCACTCCAGCAGCTCCGTGGGCGGCAGCCGGACCGCGGCGAGTTCGGCCGGGCCCAGGACGCCGCCGTCGTAGAGGAAGCGGATCCGCGCCGGGTAGCCGGTCCGGTGGGTCCAGTTGACGGCGAGGAGGCGGCCGGGGGCCCGGTCCAGGCCGGTCTCCTCGCGGACCTCGCGCGCCGCCGCGTCCCGCGGGGTCTCGCCGAGATCGCTGTCGACGCCGCCGCCGGGCAGCAGCCAGCGGTCCGGCTCGCCGTAGCCGGGCCGGACGAGCAGGACCCCGCCGGACCCGTCGGTGAACAGCACGTTCGCGGCGGTGAGGGCCTTGGGCCGGGCCGCGCGGTGACCGGCCGGGTCGTAGCGGCCCGCGTGCTCCAGCGCGGCGCGGTCGGCCGGATCCAGCCCGGCGGGGGAGCCGGGCTGCGGGACGCCGTCGGCCAGGTGCGCGACGGAGCCGGAGTACAGGGCGGCCAGCCCGGCGCGCAGCCGGGGCGCGATCCGGTCCGGCAGCTGCTCCGCGGCCTCCTGCGGGGTGAGCCAGCGGGCTTCGGCCACCTCGCCGTCGGCGAAGGCGATCCCCTCGACGCCGGGGCCGGTCAGCGGCCCCACGAGGTACACGTGGACCACGAGCGAGCGGCCGAGCGCGCCCGGCGGACAGGAGTCCACGGCCAGCAGCCGGCCGACCGGGACGGACAGGTCCAGCTCCTCCTCCAGCTCCCGGGCCAGGCCCTGTTCCGGGGTCTCGGTGTCCTCCACCGTGCCTCCGGGCAGTTCGAGGCCGTCCTTGTACGACGGGGTCAGGACGAGGACCCGCCCCCGCGGGTCCAGCACGATGCCGGTCGCGGCGACGAGCGGGGACGGCTGGGCCGCGTAGTAGGCGCGCACGGCCTCGGGCGACGGGCGGTCGGGCACGGCGGCGGCTCCGGGGTCGGGGTGAGGGGGCGGCGTACCGGAATCAGTACCACGTCCCGGCCCGGCTTCAGGCCCGGGCGAGGAGGAGTCCGCCCATCGTGACCATCGTCGCGGCGACCAGGCCGTCCAGCACCCGCCAGGCGCCGGGCCGTGACAGCGGGCCGCTGAGCAGCCGGGCGCCGTAGCCCAGGGTGGCGAACCAGATCAGGCTGGCCAGCCCGGCCCCGATCCCGAAGGCCCAGCGCAGGTCGCCCCGGTCGGCGGCCAGCGAGCCCACCAGCAGGACGGTGTCCAGGTAGACGTGCGGGTTGAGCCAGGTCATGGCCAGGCAGGTGAGCACCGCCGCGCGGACGGAACCGGCCGTGGCGCCCTCGGCGGTGAGGGCCGCGCCGGGGGCGGGGCGCAGCACCCGGCGGGCCGCGAGGACCCCGTAGCAGATCAGGAAGCCGCCGCCGGCGATCGCGACGGCGGTCAGGGCGGCCGGCCAGGCGGTGACGAAGGCGCCGACCCCGGCCACGCCGAGGAAGATGAGCACCGCGTCGGAGACGGCGCAGATCGCGACCACCGCCAGGACGGCGTGCCGCCGCGCGCCCTGGCGCAGCACGAAGGCGTTCTGCGCGCCGATCGCGACGATGAGGGAGAGGCCGGTACCGAAACCCGCCAGGAGTGCTGTGGTGATGCCGTTCGTCATGGTTCGACCGTAAGGACCGCGCGCCACTGCGTACAGCTAAAGATTTTTACGTATCATTAGCACTCGTGATGGACGAGCTTCCCCTGGAACAGGTCCGGACCCTCCTCGCGGTCGTGGACGAGGGTACGTTCGACGCGGCCGCCGCCGCCCTGCACGTGACGCCCTCCGCCGTCAGCCAGCGGGTGAAGGCCCTGGAACAGCGCACCGGACGGGTACTGCTGATGCGGACCAAGCCGGTCCGGGCGACGGAGTCCGGAGAGGTGGTCATCCGCTTCGCCCGGCAGCTGGCCCGGCTGGAACGGGACGCGCGCGCCGAGCTCGGGATGGGCATGGCCGACGGCCTCGGCCCGGTCCGGATGCCGATCGCGGTCAACGCGGACTCGCTGGCCACGTGGTTCCTGCCCGCACTCACCCGGGTGCCGCAGCAGCCGCCCATCTGCTTCGAGCTGCACCGCGAGGACGAGTCCCACACGACGGCGCTGCTGCGGGAGGGCCAGGTCATGGCGGCCGTCACCTCCTCGCCGGACCCGGTGGCCGGGTGCACGGTGCGGGCGCTGGGACTGGCCCGCTACCTGCCGGTGGCGAGCCCCGACTTCGCCGCCCGGCACCTGACCGTGGCCCCGGCCCGGGACCTGCGGGAGGCCCCGCTGATCGTCTTCGACCGGCGCGACGCCCTCCAGGACGACTTCGTCCGCGCGCTCACCGGCGGCGCCTCGCCCGCCTCGGCGGCACGGCACCTCGTACCCACCTCGGAGGGCTACCGGGACGCGGTGGCCGCGGGCCTCGGCTGGGGGCTCGTACCCGAACCGCAGGCGGAACCGCTGCTGGAGACCGGCGCGCTGGTGCCGCTCGCGCCGGGCCGGTGGCTGGACGTACCGCTGTACTGGCAGCAGTGGAAGCTCGACTCGCCCGCGCTCGCGCTGGTCGCCCGGGTCGTCGCCGAAACGGCCATGGAGGAGCTGCGGCCGGTCTGATCCGAAGGGCGCGGCCTGGATGTGGGGGCCCGCCCCCGGGCGTCTACTGGAAGGCGGACGGACCCCACTTCCCTGGAGCGGCCGGATGAGGAAGATCACCGCAGAGCTGTTCATCTCGCTCGACGGCGTCGTGGAGGCGCCCCACGAGTGGCACTTCCCCTACTTCGACGACCGGATGGGCGCGGCCGTCGACGCCGTCGTCGGTTCCGCCGGCACCCTGCTCCTCGGCCGCAGGACGTACGACAGCTTCGCCGGAGCCTGGCCCGGGCGCGAAGCGGCCGGCGGCGAGGACGCCGGCTTCGCCGAGCGGCTCGGCGACGCCCGGAAGATCGTCGTGTCGCGGCAGCCGCTCGACTTCACCTGGCGCAACTCCGAACGGCTCGACGGGGAACTCGTCGAGGCGGTCACGGCGTTGAAGAACGAGCCGGGCGAGGACCCGATCGTGATCAGCGGCTCGGTCTCCGTCGTCCGCCAACTGCTGGCCGCCGGACTGCTGGACCGGCTCCAGCTGCTCGTCCACCCCGTCGTGCTGGGCAAGGGCATGCGCCTCTTCGAGGAGGGCGAGCCGGCCATCCCGCTCGAACTGCTCTCCTGCGAGGCCTTCGACACCGGCGTGCTCAACCTCTTCTACGCCCCGGCCGGGCGGCCCGGCAGCGCCGGCTACGAGGAAGCCAAGACCCATCTGCCCCGCGCCGCGGGCTAGGGGGTGTCCGCCCGGCCCGCCCGCCGATCATGCATCTACGCTTGTGCCCCGTCAGAGCGTCGAGACGGACGACCGGTCGTGGAACGGAGCATGTGGTGCCAGCGGGCCAAGCGGAGGAAGCGAACGACGGGGACCTCGTCGGCAAGGTGCTCGGAGGGCGCTACCGGGTGACCTCCGTGGTCGGCCGGGGCGGCATGGGCGTGGTCGCCCGCGCCGTCGACGAACTGCTCGCCCGCGAGGTCGCCGTCAAGGTCGTGCGGGCCTACACCGACGCCAGCGACGCCGAGCTGACGGACCTGCGCACCCGGATGGAGCGCGAGGCGCAGGCCGCCGCCCGCATCCGGCACCCCGGCGTGGTCACCGTCCACGACGTCACGCACGAGCAGGGCCTGCCCGTCATCGTCATGGAACTCGTCGACGGCCCCTCGCTCGACGACTCGGTGACCCGTTACGGAGCCCTCGACCCGCACGAGGCCGCCGCGATCGGCGCCAAGCTGATGGACGCGCTCGGCGCCGCACACCGGGCGGGCGTCCTGCACCGGGACGTGAAGCCGGGCAACGTGCTGCTGGAGCGGGGCGGCCGGGTCGTGCTGACCGACTTCGGCATCGCCACCATCGAGTCCTCCGGTGACGAGGCCCTGGCGAAGCTGACCCGCAGCGGGGAGCTGGTCGGCTCGCTCGACTACCTGCCGCCGGAGCGGGCGCAGGGCAGGGAGCCCGGCCCGGCCTCGGACATCTGGTCGCTCGGGATGACCCTGTACGCGGCGGTGGAGGGGGTGTCGCCGTTCCGCCGCACCTCGGTGTGGTCCACGCTGGCCGCGATCGTCGGCGACCCGCTGCCCGAGCCCCGGCGCGCGGGGCCGCTCGCCCCGGTGCTGCGGGCGCTGATGGCGAAGGAGCCGGAGCACCGGCCGACCGCCGAGCAGGCCCGCGCGATGCTGGAGCAGGTGGCGGCGGGCGGCGCGCCGTCCCCCTACGCGCCGACGCCGGCCCCGGCACCGGCCCCTGCCCCGGCACCGGCCCCTGCCCCGGCTCCCGGGTTCGGGCCCCCACCGTCGGCCGGCCCCGGCGGCGTATCGTTTCCGCAGCCCTACGCCCCCGCCCCGCAGCCCGGCTTCCCGCCGCAAGGGCCCTCGCAAGGGCCCTCGCAAGGGCCCCCGCAGGGCCCCCCGCCCGGCCAGCCGCTCACGGTCGCCCGGTCCGGCTCGGCGGACGTGGACCGGGCGCGCCGGCGCAGCCGCGCCGCGATCGCCGTCGCGGTGGTCGCCGTACTCGCCGCGGGCGGGGTCACCTACGCCATGACCTCGGGCGGCGGCGGCCGCACGAACGCGGTGGGGCCCACCCCGGCGCCCGGCGGTTCCGCGGCGGCCGGCGGGCAGCCGGGCACGGACACCCCGGCCCCCTCGCCCTCCGGCTCCGGGCCCACGGCCAAGCCCTCCGCGAGCGCCTCGAAGAAGACGGGCACGCCGTCGCCCTCCGCGAAGTCGCCCTCGGCCGCCCCGGGCAAGCCCAGCCCCGTACCGACGGGCTGCGCGGGCTGGACCCACCGGGATCCGAAGCCGGGCACGTACGGCTACATATCCGGCGACCACCACCTGCTGGCCGCGCCGTACCAGCAGTGCGCGCAGGGCGCCCTGGTCAAGGACGGCACGAAGCTCTGGTACCACTGTTACATCGTCAACTCGTACGGCAACCAGTGGACGTTCGTGCGCGTGGAAGGCACCAACGCCACCGGGTGGCTCTACAACCGCGACCTCAAGGGCCAGAAGGGCTCCTCCCCGGCCTGTTAGCCCCGGGGCGCGGCGGCGGTGCGGGCGCGTGGCGGAGCCGGCGGCGGGCGGTGGCAGACTGGCCGCTGATCCGCCGAAGGGGAGTACGACCGTGTCCATGTTCAGCAACCTGCGCCGTGCCGTGCGCCGCGGCTACCGGCGGGCCGTCGACCTCAGCCACCCCGCCCGCTCCCCCCTCGGCAGCGCCGTCGTCAACTGCGTGGTCTACCAGGACGGCATCCGCCAGGACGGCTGTGCCGAGGTGGAGGAGGCCCTGCGCCGGGTCCGCAAGACGGGCGCCGGATTCGTCTGGATCGGCCTGCACGAACCCTCGCAGCAGGAGCTGGCCGGCCTCGCCGAGCTCTTCGGCCTGCACCCCCTCGCCGTCGAGGACGCCGTCAACGCGCACCAGCGGCCGAAGGTGGAGCGCTACGACGAGACGCTCTTCGCCGTCTTCAAGACCGTGCGCTACGTCGAGCACGAGGAGCTGACCGCGACGAGCGAGGTGGTGGAGACCGGCGAGCTGATGGCCTTCATCGGCGAGGACTTCGTGATCACCATCCGGCACGGCGGGCGCGGCACCCTCGGGCCGGTCCGCGAGGCCCTGGAGGCGGAGCCGGAACAGCTGGCCAAGGGGCCGGCGGCCGTCCTGCACGCCATGGCGGACCACGTGGTGGACGACTACGTGGCCGTCACGGACGCGGTGCAGAGCGACATGGACGCCGTGGAGACGGCCGTGTTCAGCGAGCACGGCGGCCGGGGCGACGCGGGCCGGATCTACCAGCTCAAGCGCGAACTGCTCGAACTGCGCCGGGCCGTGGCCCCGCTCGGCCGTCCGCTCCAGCACCTGGCCACGCAGCCGATACCGGTGATCCCGCCGGACGTCCGCGCGTACTTCCGCGACGTCTCCGACCACCTGACGCGGGCCACCGAGCAGATCGGCGCCTACGACGGGCTCCTCGACTCCATCCTCCAGGCGCACCTCGCGCAGGTGACGGTCGCCCAGAACGAGGACATGCGCAAGATCACGGCGTGGGCGGCCATAGTGGCCGTGCCGACCATGGTCTGCGGGGTGTACGGGATGAACTTCGACCACATGCCCGAGCTGCACTGGACCTACGGCTACCCGCTGGTCCTGGCCGTGATGGCGGTCGCCTGCTTCGTCATCCACCGGGGGTTCCGGCGCAACGGCTGGATCTGAACCCGCCCGACGGGACCGCCCGACGGGACCGCCCGACGGGACCGCCCGACGGGAGCGACCGTCCGTCGGCGGGCCGGGCCCAGCCGGCGAAACTCGGGTGAAGCCCGGCGCGGTCGCCGCGTAAGGTCCCGCTGGCAACAGCGGATCTTGGGGAACGGGCAGGTCGGACATGGCAGAACTGGTCGGCGGTCGGGTGCGGCTGGAGCCGCTGGAGCAGCGGCACCACGACGGGCTGTGCGAGGCGGTGCGCGACGGCAACCTGTGGGAGCTCGCGGTGACCCTCGTGCCGCACCCGCAGGACGTACGCGGCTTCATAGCCGACGCCGTCGCTGCGCGCGAGGCCGGCCGGGAGCTCGCGTACGCGACGGTGGACCTCGCCACGGGCCGGATCGCGGGCTCGACCCGGCTGATGACGATCAACACGGCGCACCGGCGGCTGGAGATCGGCTGGACCTTCCTCGGCCGGACCTGGCAGCGCACGGGGGTGAACGCCGAGGCCAAGCTGCTGATGCTCACGCACGCCTTCGAGGACCTCGGGATGAACCGGGTCGAGCTGCTGACGGACGTGCGCAATGCCGCCTCGCGGGCCGCGATCGCCCGGCTCGGTGCCACCCAGGAGGGGATCATGCGCCGGCACATGGTGATGCGCGACGGCCACGTCCGGGACACGGTGGTCTTCGCCCTCATCCGCCCGGAATGGCCTGACGCGAAGCGGGCCCTGATCGAGCGGCTGGCGGTCCGGCAGGAGGGCTGAGCTCGCGGACGGGCGGATTCCGGACGGGTCGTCCGCAGGGGTGTTCCCTGTCTCCGATGTCTGGTAGGAAAGTTTCCTAACGGATCAGGGAAGACTCAACCACCCCATGGAGGCCCTGTGTTCACTCCCCGTCGCAAGACGATCGCCGTCGGCGCCGTGCTCGCCGCCGCCCTCCTCGCGGCCCCGGTCACGGCGCACGCCACCGCCGCGCCGGCCGCCGCCCCCGCGGCCCCGGTGCCGGCGTCGGCCACCGGACTCGACGACCCGGCGAAGAAGGACATCGCCATGCGGATCGTCTCCAGCGCCGAGAACTCCTCGCTCGACTGGAAGGCCCAGTACAAGTACATCGAGGACATAGGCGACGGCCGCGGCTACACCGCCGGCATCATCGGCTTCTGCTCCGGCACCGGCGACATGCTCGGCCTCGTCGAGTACTACACGCAGGTCAAGCCCGGCAACGTGCTCGCCAAGTACCTCCCCGCCCTCCGCAAGGTCAACGGCGGCGACTCGCACGCCGGACTCGACCCGGACTTCACCGAGGACTGGGCCAGGGCCGCCCAGGACGCGGAGTTCAAGAAGGCCCAGGACCGCGAACGAGACCGGGTCTACTTCGACCCGGCCGTCAGGCAGGGCAAGTCCGACGGGGTCGGCACCCTCGGCCAGTTCATCTACTACGACGCCATCGTCATGCACGGCGACGGGAGCGACTCCACCGGCTTCCGCAACATCCGCAAGCGGGCCCTCGCCAAGGCCAAGCCCCCGGCCCAGGGCGGCAACGAGACCGCCTGGCTGAACGCCTTCCTGGACGCCCGGGTCTGGGCGATGAGGCAGGAGGAGGCCCATAGCGACACCAGCCGCGTCGACACCGCCCAGCGGGTCTTCCTGAGGAAGGGCAACCTGAACCTGGACACCCCGCTCGAATGGAAGGTCTACGGGGACTCCTACCGCATCGGCTGAGGCGCCCGGGACACCACCGGTCCCCGTTCCCCCACCCGTCGCAGGCGTCGTCAACTCCCTTTGAAACCAAGGCCGGTGGCCTAATTCAGACGCTCGGCAGTGGCTTGAGCGCGACGGCCCCAGGGCATAAGTCGGGCCCGGCCCCTTTCAGGCCGAAGGGCCGTCGATGCCGTCCTTAGGGGGGACTCGTGCACTACTACGTCGACGTCATCAAGCGCTACGCGGACTTCTCCGGCCGTGCGCGCCGCCAGGAATACTGGATGTTCGTCCTGTGCAGCATCCCGATCATGGCCGTGGCGATCGCGCTCGACTTCGCGCTCGGGAGCTACCCGGTCATCTTCTACATCTACAACCTCGCGGTCTTCCTCCCCACCCTCGGGCTCAGCGTCCGCCGCCTGCACGACACCGGAAAGTCCGGCTGGTGGTACCTGATCGGCTTCATCCCCTTCGTCGGCTGGATCGGGATCATCGTCCTCATGGCCATCGAGGGCGACGCCGGACCGAACGAGTACGGGGCGAACCCCAAGCAGCTCACCGCCTGAAACGCACGGCGCCCCGGGGGGGGGGGGGGGGGGGGGGGGGGGGGGGGGGGGGGGGGGGGGGGGGGGGGGGGGGGGGGGGGGGGGGGGGGGGGGGGGGGGGGGGGG
>NZ_JBVJWV010000001.1:743016-783042 GCF_055602105.1 Streptomyces sp. NPDC037421 | reverse complement strand
CCCCCCCCCCCCCCCCCCCCCCCCCCCCCCCCCCCCCCCCCCCCCCCCCCCCCCCCCCCCCCCCCCCCCCCCCCCCCCCCCCCCCCCCCCGGCGCCTTTCGCGTTCCCGTGACGCGCGTCTCCCCGGTCTTGCGGCAGGGGGCTGTCCAGACATGCCCGATCACGAGATATCTTGATGTCGAGCAATGTTGCAGACGAGAGACGCAGACTGTGGAGCGGAGCATCCGGTGACTGACTCGACCATCATCTACACGCACACTGACGAGGCCCCGGCCCTCGCGACGTATTCCTTCCTGCCTGTGATCCAGGCCTACGCGTCGACGGCCGGTGTGAATGTCGAGACCCGTGACATCTCCCTGGCCGGTCGGATCATCGCCGTCTTCCCCGAGTACCTCGAGGAGGGGCAGCGGATCGCCGACGCCCTCGCCGAGCTCGGCGAGCTGGCGAAGACCCCCGAGGCCAACATCATCAAGCTGCCCAACATCTCGGCTTCGATCCCGCAGCTGAAGGCCGCGATCGCCGAGCTCCAGGGCCAGGGCTACGCCCTTCCGGACTACCCGGACGACCCGAAGTCGGACGAGGAGCGCGAGATCCGCGCCCGCTACGACAAGATCAAGGGCAGCGCCGTCAACCCGGTCCTGCGCGAGGGCAACTCCGACCGCCGCGCCCCCGCCTCGGTGAAGAACTACGCCAAGGCCCACCCGCACCGCATGGGCGCCTGGACCCCCGAGTCGAAGACGAACGTCGCCACCATGGGCGAGAACGACTTCCGCTCCACCGAGAAGTCCGCCGTGATCGCCGAGGCCGGCACGCTGCGCATCGAGCACGTCACCGCCGACGGTGCCACCACGGTCCTGCGCGAGTCCGTACCGGTCCTCGCCGGTGAGGTCGTGGACGCGTCCGTCATGCACGTCGACGCCCTGCGTACCTTCCTGAACGACCAGATCGAGCGTGCCAAGGCCGAGGACGTCCTGTTCTCCGTGCACCTCAAGGCCACGATGATGAAGGTCTCCGACCCGATCATCTTCGGCCACGTGGTCCGCGCCTTCTTCCCGAAGACCTTCGCCCGCTACGGCGAGACCCTCGCCGCCGCCGGCCTGTCCCCGAACGACGGCCTCGGCACCATCCTGAACGGCCTGGGCGGCCTCGCCGACGGCGACGCGATCAAGGCCTCCTTCGACGCCGAGATCGCCGAGGGCCCGGCCCTCGCGATGGTCGACTCCGACAAGGGCATCACCAACCTGCACGTGCCGTCCGACGTCATCGTCGACGCCTCCATGCCGGCCATGATCCGCACCTCCGGCCACATGTGGGGCCCGGACGGCGCCGAGGCCGACACCCTCGCCGTCCTCCCGGACAGCAGCTACGCGGGCGTCTACCAGGCCGTCGTGGAGGACTGCCGCGCCCACGGCGCCTTCGACCCGGCCACCATGGGCTCGGTGCCGAACGTCGGTCTGATGGCCCAGAAGGCCGAGGAGTACGGCAGCCACGACAAGACCTTCGAGATCGCCGCCGCGGGCACCGTCCGCGTCGTCGACGCCGCGGGCAACGTGGTCATCGAGCAGGAGGTCGCCGCCGGCGACATCTTCCGCGCCTGCCAGACCAAGGACCTGCCCATCCAGGACTGGGTCAAGCTCGCCGTCACCCGCGCCCGCGCCACCGGCGCCCCGGCCGTCTTCTGGCTCGACGAGACCCGCGCCCACGACGCGCAGCTCATCGCCAAGGTGAAGACGTACCTCGCGGACCACGACACCGAGGGCCTGACCATCGAGATCCTCTCCCCGGTCGAGGCCACGAAGTACTCCCTGGAGCGCATCCGCCGCGGCGAGGACACCATCTCGGTGACCGGCAACGTGCTGCGCGACTACCTGACCGACCTCTTCCCGATCCTGGAGCTGGGCACCAGCGCCAAGATGCTGTCGGTCGTCCCGCTGATGGCGGGCGGCGGCCTCTTCGAGACGGGCGCCGGCGGCTCCGCCCCGAAGCACGTCCAGCAGCTGGTCAAGGAGAACTACCTGCGCTGGGACTCGCTGGGCGAGTTCTTCGCGCTGGCCGCCTCCTTCGAGCACCTCGCCGCCACCACCGGCAACGCCCGCGCCCAGATCCTGGCCGACACCCTGGACCGCGCCACCGGCACCTTCCTCAACGAGGACAAGTCGCCGACCCGTCGCCTCGGCGGCATCGACAACCGCGGCAGCCACTTCTTCCTCGCCCTGTACTGGGCGCAGGAGCTGGCCGGCCAGAGCGACGACGCGCAGCTGGCGGCGGCCTTCGAGCCGCTCGCCAAGACGCTGGCCGAGCAGGAGACGGCCATCGTCTCCGAGCTGAACGCCGTCCAGGGCTCCCCGGCCGAGATCGGCGGCTACTTCCAGCCCGACCCGGCCAAGGCGGCCGAGGTGATGCGTCCCTCCGCGACGCTGAACCAGGCGCTCGCCATCCTGGGCTGACACCCGCAGCAGTAGGCAGTACGCGCTCCGCCCCGGCCAGGCCCCGTGCCCGGCCGGGGCGGACCCGTGTCCGGGCACCGGCGGCTCAGAGCCGGTGCACCCGCCCCTGCCCCACGGCGAGGGGATGCCGGCCGGCCGCCAGGATGCGCAGGCCGGGCGCGGCGTCGAGCAGCTCCCGCAGCCAGGTCAGCGCCTCGGGGCCGAGCCGGTCGCTGCCGTCCAGGACCAGCAGCATGTCCCGCTCCGCCAGCCAGGAGGCGGCGTTGGCCGTGCCGCAGGGCAGGAAGGGCATGCCCGGTACGCAGCCCAGCGCGGCCACGAGGCCGCGTACGCCGCCGTCAGGACTGACGGTGACCACCGCGGCCCCGTCGCAGAAGTTGGACGCCAGCCGCCGGGCGACGTCCCGCACCAGCAGGCTCCGGGCCTCGTGGAACCGGCCCGTGACCGTCAGCACCCGGCCCCGCCGGACGGCGGTGAGCAGGCTGGAGAGCCCGGTGGACGTGGTCGGCAGTGTTCCGGTCGCTCCGCCCGATGGTGTCGGCCGGGAGTCCCCCATCATCACGATGCCCCCCGTTGCATGCGTGACCCCGTGCGGCACGAGGGTTGTTTCGCGCCGCGTGACGACGATTATGCGTCAATTCAGCCGTATGACCAGGGGAATGCCGTATTCCGGCGCATGGTCCGAGAACGCCCTGGTCAGCCGATGCCCTGCCGGTCGCGGCGCACGGTTGTCCGCGGGGCGGCGATCGGCCGTACAGCGGAACGGCCCCGGCGGCGGGGCGCGTCCACCGGGAGGGCCCGGATGACAGCGCACCGGCGGCACTCCCGCCCGTCCGGGCGCCGGGCCGCCGACGAGGCAGGCAACACCACCACCCTGCGCTCCACGTGGACCCACGCCATCGAGGACGGGGCCGACTGGGTGCAGCCGACCACCTGGAACGACTACTCCGAGGGCAGCCAGTTTCGCCCCGCCCCAGCACAACGGCCACGCCTACCTGGACCTCACCTCGTAAGCACACGGCCCCGGCCGGCGTCCACGCCGAACTGCTGCCGCTGCGGCCCGGGACCAGCTCGGCGGAGGTGGCCCGCGGCGGGAAGAGCACGGCGCGGGTGGAGCTGCCGTACGCCGTGGACCACGAGGTGCCGGTGCAGGACCTCCAGTACTACGCGGCGACCAGCGGCCGCCCGGGGTGACGGGTCACCGGCAGGGGGACGGACGTCCGGCCGGGCAGGCCAATCCGGCGCAAGCGGCCCTTCCGTCCCGGGGAACGAGACACCATGCTCCGGGTGCGGGCTCACGAGGCCCGCACCCGACACGACCCGTCCGGAGGTACCCGTGCCCGCGCCGTCCGCCCGCTCAGCCCCGCCCGCCTACCCCGGCGGCCCCGGCCTCTTCCGGCTGGACCCCGCCGTCGCCCACCTCAACCACGGCTCCTACGGCGCCGTCCCGCTGCCCGTCCAGGAGGCGCAGGAGGCCCTGCGGGCGGAGGCCCACGCCGACCCCGACGCCTTCTTCCACGCCCTCCCCGACCGGCTGGCCGCCGCCCGCGCCCGGATCGCGGCCCGGCTGGGCACCGACCCGGACGGCCTCGCGTTCATCTCCAACGCCACCGAGGGCGCCAACCTCGCCTTCGAAGCCATCCCGCTCGCCGAGGGCGACGAGGTGCTCGTCACCGACCACGGCTACGGCACCGTCACCGCGGCCGCCGCCCGCCGCGCCCGCGTGACCACCGTGGCCCTGGACCCGCACCTGCCCGACGAGGACGCCGTACGCGAGACCGTGCTGGCCGCGCTCACGCCCCGCACCAAGGCGGTCCTGCTCGACCACGTCAGCTCGCCCACCGCCCGCCTCATCGCATCACCCCGGCTGCTCGCCGAGCTCTCGGAGCGCGGGATCACCACCGTCGTCGACGGCGCCCACACCCCGGGCATGCTGGCCGAGCCGGTCGCCGCCGGCGCCGACTTCTGGTTCGGCAACCTCCACAAGTGGGGGTACGCGCCCTCCGGCACCGCCCTCCTCGCCGTCGCCCCCGCCCACCGGGCCCGGGTCCGCTCCCTCTCCCCGTCCTGGCAGGACCACCTCGGCTTCCCGCGCTCCGTCGAGTACCGCGCCACCGCCGACTACACCGGCTGGCTGGCCGCCCCCGAGGGCCTCGACCTCATCGAACGGCTCGGCGCCGACGGGGTCCGGGCCCACAACAGCGCCCTCGCCGCCTACGGGGCTCAGCAGCTCGCCCGGATCCCCGGCCTGACCCCGCTCCCGCACACCCCCGGCCTGGCCATGCGCTCCCTGCTGCTGCCGCCCGGCACCGCCGAGACCCAGGACGCCGCCGCGGCCATGCGCGAGGAGATCGCGGCGAAGGCCCGCATCCGCACCCTCGTCTGGGCCCGGCCGGGCGGCGGCGGCATCCGGGTCTGCGGGCAGCTCTACAACCGCGCCGAGGAGTACGAGCGCCTCGCCGAGGCCCTGCCCGCCTTCCTCAGGAGCGCCTGAGCAGATAGGTGTCCATGATCCAGCCCTTGCGGGCCCGGGCCTCGGTCCGCAGCTCCTCGATGCGGCCGGACACCTCCGCCAGCTTCCCCTGGACCAGGATCTCGTCCGGAGTGCCGACGTAGGCGCCCCAGTAGATGTAGAGGTCCTGGTCCAGGTGGGCGGTGAAGGCGTGCCGGGCGTCCAGCATCACCACCACGTCGTCCACGTCCTGCGGCCAGCCCTCCGCGAGCCGGCGGCCGGTGGTGATCTGGACCGGCCGCCCGACCCGGTTCAGGTTGGTCCGGTGCCTGGCCAGCAGCGCCGACACGCTGCTGATGCCGGGCACCACCTCGTGCTCGAACGCCACCCGGCCGCGCTCCAGCACCTCCTCCAGGATCGCGAGGGTGGAGTCGTACAGGGAGGGGTCGCCCCACACCAGGAACGCGCCCGTCTCGCCCTCCGCCAGGTCCTCGGCGATGAACCGCTCGAAGATCCCGGCCCGCGCACTGCGCCAGCCGTCCACCGTCGGGGTGTAGTCGGCCGGGGTGCGGTCCCGGTCCGGGTCGCGGCCCTCCACCAGCCGGTGGCCGGGACGGGCGTGCGCGTCGAGCATCGCCCGCCGCAGACCGGTCAGGTCCGACTTCTCCTCCCCCTTCTCCAGGATGAGGAATGCGTCCGCCGCGCCGATCGCCCTGACCGCCTGGAGGGTCAGGTGGTCCGGGTCGCCCGCGCCTATGCCGATCACTGAGAACTTCTTCACCGGGCTATTGTGCCCATCATGCGCGCCGCCCTGTTCGTCACCTGCGTCAACGACGCGCTGTACCCCCGGACCGGCATCGCCGTCGTACGGCTCCTGGAGCGGCTCGGCGTCCAGGTGGACTTCCCCGCCGCCCAGAGCTGCTGCGGCCAGCCCCAGTACAACACCGGCTACCGCCGCGAGGCCGAGCCGCTGCTGCGCCGCACCGCCGGGGCCTTCGCCGGGTACGACCACGTGGTCACCCCCTCCGGCTCCTGCGCCGCGATGATCCGCGAGCACTACCCGCGCATCGGCCGCAGGGCCGCCGAGGAGGGGCGGGGGAGCGAGCTGGGGGAACTCGCGGGGGACCTCGTACCGCGCGTCCACGAGCTGACCGAGTTCCTCGTGGACGTCCTCGGCGTCACCGACGTCGGCGCGTACTTCCCGCACACCGTCACCTACCACCCCTCCTGCCACGGCCTGCGCTCCCTGGGCCTCGGCGAGCGCCCCCGGCGGCTGCTGTCCGCCGTCAAGGGCCTGGAACTGGTCGAGCTGCCCGGAGCCGAGGAGTGCTGCGGCTTCGGCGGCACCTTCGCCGTCAAGAACCCCGACGTGTCCACCGCCATGGGCGCCGACAAGACCGCCGCCGCCCTCGCCACCGGCGCCGAGGTGCTGTGCGGGGCCGACAACTCCTGCCTCGCCCACCTCGGCGGCATCCTCCACCGGGCCGGGGACCCGATGCGCACCCTGCACCTCGCCGAGATCCTGGCCGCCACGGAGGAGGACCCCCTGCCATGACCGGTACGCACCTCGGCATGCCCGCGTTCCCGCCGTTCCCCACCGCCGCCCGCGAAGCCGTACGGGACGGCGTACTGCGCGCCAACCTCCGGCACGCCACCCACACCATCCGCGACAAACGCGCCCGCGCGGTCGCCGAACTCGCCGACTGGGACCGGCTGCGCGCCGCGGGCAAGGCCGTCAAGGACCACACCCTGCGCCACCTCGACCGCTACCTGCTCCAGTTGGAGGCCTCCGTCACCGCGGCCGGCGGCACCGTGCACTGGGCCGCCGACGCCGACGAGGCCAACCGCATCGTCACCGGCCTGGTCCGCGCCACCGGCGAGCGGGAAGTCGTCAAGGTCAAGTCCATGGCCACCCAGGAGACCGGCCTCAACGAAGCCCTGGAAGCCGCCGGGATCACCGCCTACGAGACCGACCTCGCCGAACTCATCGTCCAGCTCGGCCACGACCGGCCCTCGCACATCCTGGTCCCCGCCATCCACCGCAACCGGGGCGAGATCCGCGACATCTTCCGCTCCGAGATGGGCGCATGGGGCCGGCCGGCCCCCGAGGACCTCCGCGACGACCCGCGCGAACTCGCCGAAGCCGCCCGCCTCCACCTGCGCGAGAAGTTCCTGCGCGCCAAGGTGGCCGTCTCCGGCGCCAACTTCATGGTCGCCGAGACCGGCACCATGGTCGTCCTAGAATCCGAGGGCAACGGCCGCATGTGCCTGACCCTGCCCGACACCCTCATCTCGGTCGTCGGCATCGAGAAGGTCGTCCCCACCTTCCGCGACCTGGAGGTCTTCCTCCAGACCCTGCCACGCTCCTCCACCGCCGAGCGGATGAACCCGTACACCACCATGTGGACCGGGACCACGGAGACGGACGGCCCCTCAGCCTTCCACCTCGTCCTCCTCGACAACGGCCGCACCGACACCCTCGCCGACGAGACCGGCCGCCAGGCCCTGCGCTGCATCCGCTGCTCCGCCTGCCTGAACGTCTGCCCCGTCTACGAGCGCGCCGGCGGCCACGCCTACGGCTCCGTCTACCCGGGCCCCATCGGCGCCGTCCTCAGCCCCCAACTGCGCGGCACCGGCAGCGCCATCGACGCCACCCTGCCCTACGCCTCCACCCTGTGCGGGGCCTGCTACGAGGTCTGCCCCGTCGCCATCGACATCCCCGAGGTCCTCGTCCACCTGCGCGAACGCGTGGTCCAGGGCGGCCCCGTGACCCGCGACGGCGTCCGCGTACGCCTGCGCCCCGCGCACGGCCACACCGCCGAGCGGGCCGCCATGCGCGCCGCCCGGCTGCTCCTCGACCATCCCGGCGCGTTGCGCGCGGGGGAACGGCTGCTGGCCCGCGCCCGCCGGCTGCGCCCCCGCCGCCTCCCGGGCCCGGGCCGGGCCTGGACCGACACCCGCGAACTGCCCGACATCCCGGCGGAATCCTTCCGCGACTGGTGGCTCAGAGAACGGGGGACCCGAGGTTGAGCACCAGGGACCGCATCCTGTCCCGCATCCGGAGGGCCACCGCACAGGCCCCGGACGCCCCGCCCGTCCCCCGGGACTACCTCCGCGTCCACGGCAGCCGCACCCCGGCCGAGACCGCAGACCTCCTCGCCGCCAACCTCACGGAGTACCGGGCGAAGGTGCACCGCACCGACGAGGACGGCCTCGCGCTGCTGCTGGCCCGCCTGCTCTCCGCCTCCCGCACGGTCCTCGTCCCGCCGGCCCTGCCCGGGCACTGGCTGGCGTCCACCGCCGCGACCCGCATCCACGACCGCGCGGCCGCCACCCCGTACGACCTCGACCGGATCGACAGCGTGGTCACCGGCTGCGCCCTGGCCATCGCCGAGACCGGCACCGTCGTCCTCGACGGCGGCCCCGACCAGGGCCGGCGGCGCATCACCCTGGTCCCGGACCACCACGTCTGCGTGGTCCGCGTCCCCGGCCAGGTCGTGGACTCCGTCCCGCAGGCCCTCGAACGCCTCGACCCGACCCGCCCGCTGACCTGGATCTCCGGCCCCTCGGCCACCAGCGACATCGAGCTCGACCGGGTGGAAGGAGTGCACGGCCCCCGCACCCTGGAGGTCGTCCTCCTCGGCGCACAATAGGCCCCATGCCATCCCACATCGCCCTCACCGCCCTCGTGGTCCGCGACTACGACGAGGCCATCGACTTCTACACCCGCGCACTCGGCTTCGAACTCGCCGAGGACACCCCCCGGCCGGACGGCTCCCGCTGGGTCGTGGTCCGCCCGCCCGGCGCCAAGGAGTCCGCCCTGCTGCTGGCCCGCGCCAAGGACGAGGCCCAGCGCTCCCGCGTCGGCGACCAGACGGGCGGCCGCGTCGGCTTCTTCCTCTACACCGCCGACTTCGCCGCCGACCACGCCCGGATGACGGCCGAGGGCGTCCGCTTCCTGGAGGAGCCGCGCCACGAGCCGTACGGCTCCGTAGCCGTCTTCGAGGACCTCTACGGCAACCGCTGGGACCTCCTCCAGCCGGCCTAGGCCAGCCGGGGGGCCTCGGCCGCCGCGTCGATCCGCTCCCCGGCCTCCACCCGCCCGGCCAGCTCCCGGGCCCACCCGACCAGCCCGGCCACGCCGATCCCGTACGCGTCCCCACGCCCGGCCAGGGCCGCGGCCCCGCGCCGCAGCAGCCGTGCCCCGCCGACGGAGTTCCCCCGCGCGGCGTGCGTCAGCCCCACGGCCAGCTGAGCCAGCCCCCGCCACAGACCGGCGTCCTCCGGGGGCCCGGACTTCCACGCGTCCTCGAACACCTCGTGCGCGTGGAAGGGCATCCCGGCGTCCAGCAGCCGCTGCGCCTCCGCCACCGTCCGCTCCGGCGTCCGCACCACCCCCTCGGGCTGCCGGGCCACGCCCTCTGCCCCGTACGGCAGCGGCCGCCCCAGCCCGTCCCGCGGCCGCGCACTGCGCGCCCGCCCCTCACCGTCCCGGTCGCGTTCCCGTTCCTTCACCCGGCCATCCTGCCCGTCGCCGATTACCCGTGCACACGCACCCCTCGGCGTGGGGTAATGTTCTGCATGTGCCCGGCACGAGGGGGAAACCCCAGGTGAGGGGCACGAAGCAGTAACGGGACGTGGCGCAGCTTGGTAGCGCACTTGACTGGGGGTCAAGGGGTCGCAGGTTCAAATCCTGTCGTCCCGACTGTGCTTTACGCACGTCGGAGGTCGTCTTCTCAGAAATGGGAAGGCGGCCTTTCGTGCGTCCGGAGCCGTGGTGGTCGCAATGTGGTCGCATGCCCCGACCGGGGCTGGTTCGCGGTGGTACTGAAGGCCTGCGGACTGGGGAAGCGGAGTCGGCGGGGCTTCGCGGATCCGGTGGACGTGGTCGCCTGGTGGTCGCAGCCACGCCGTACGGCCCGTTTGATGGCTGGCGTTCTCGGCTCTGGTGAGGGTGTGGTCGATGGTGTCGACGGCTTCGCGGGCTGCCTGCTGGGTGAGGTGGCTGTAGAGGTTGGCGGTCGTCGACAGGGTGGAGTGCCGCAGGGTCTGGGAGACGACGGTGAGCGGCACGCCGGTGGTGATGGTGATCGTGGCGGCCAGGTGGCGGAGGTCGTGCACCGTGACCCTGGGGACACCGGCTTCGGCGGAGAGGCGGCGAAGTCGGTCGAGGACCTGATGAGGTCCGAGCGGTCGGCCGTCGGGTCTGCAGAAGACGAGTCCGGTGAACGGATCGTCAGGATCGCCGCGTGTTCGGGGCATTGTTTGTGTGTGGTGCCGGAGGGCGGTGGCGACGCGGGGTGAGATGGCGACCCAGCCGCGGCTCGACCGGGTCTTCGGTGTGGTGATGCCGAGGTGGTTGTTGTCGATGGCGGAGAGGGTGCAGCGCACGTAGAGGACGCCCTCGGGCAGGTGGGCGTCGTCCCAGTGGAGGCCGAGGGCTTCGCCCTTGCGGAGGCCGGTGCTGATGCGGAACTCGAACAGGTCGGCCATCTCGGGATCGGCATGGTGGCAGTAGCCGAGGAAGGGGGCGGCTTCCTGCGCCGTCCAGATGCGACGCTCCGGCGATGGTGGTCGGTGCAGGACCGGGGGACGGGCCGGGTTGTGGGGCAGTCGGTGCTGCCGGACGGCGTCACCGAGGGCGCTGGAGAGGGTGGCAAGGCATCGGTAGAGGGTGGTTTCGCCGCGGCCGGCGGCGAGCTGGCAGGTGACGTAGGCCGAGATGTGCCTGTGGGCGAGCTGGTCGAGCTTGAGGGTGCCGAAGGCCGGGGTGAGGTCGTTGCGGACGTAGTCGCGGTAGCGGGCCATTGTGGTCGGCTTCAGCACGAGGGCCTTCGCGGCCAGCCAGGTGTTGAGGTAGGCAGCGACGGTCTGGCTCGGGTCGGCGTTGTATCCGCCGGCCTCGCCCTCGAGGAACCGGCCCAGGGCCTGCTCGGCGGAGTCTTGGGTGGGGAATCCGCCTCGGCGGACGGTGGTGCGGTGGTGGTCTGGGGTGGGGACGTCGACGGCGAAGTTCCAGGTGCCGTGCTGGCTGTCGGTGGTCAGGTGGGGCAGTGGGTGCCGAGCTGGTGGTGCTGGGGGTCTCGGCAGCCGCAGCGGCGGTAGATCCGGCCGCGGCCGGCGCTGGTACGCATGGGGATCGCCTCCGGGAGGCGGGAACGGGGGTGGGGTTCTTCCAGCGTGCGACCACAAGCGACCACCATGCCGCCCGAAGGTGCGTGACCAGGGCGTTTCCCTTGTTGGCGCGCCAAGGGGCCTATCCGGGAGCGTGGCAGCAGATTCTTCGTCTGCTGGTGGTACAGCAGCCACACCCGTGCTGACCTGCGGAAATCGCGGCAGGCGAGGGCTCTCTGGTGAGGACTGGTACGGGAATGGTCCGGATCTTGGTCCTGGTTGATCCCAGGCGGAGAAGCCGGCGCGGGATGGGAAGTTCCGGGAGCCGCCCATGTCCTGCATGTCCCGTGCGCTCGCCAGCCGGACCGGGGCTGTGGTCGTCCTACCGCCAAGGTGCCTGGACGCGCTGCGCCTGTTGTTGTCCGGAGGCGGCGTCTGCGCGTGCCATGGACAAGGGGGCGGGGGAGCCGCCCGGTGGCCGGCATCGACGTCACGTGCTGGGCGTCCTTGATGCCAGCACGTCGGCGGCAACGCCGAGGTTCTGGCGGCCGCTGAACCTTGAGAAGGTGCCCCGTGTAGTTCAGGCGAGTGGCGCGTTGACAAAGCACGCGCACAAACTGATGATGTAATCAGTTGTGCGGAGATGCTCAAACTTGCCTCGCATCGCCGCGCCTCATGTGGCGAAGTGGCTGATTCGCGACTTATGTGAAAACCCTCACGATCCTATTGATGCGGCTCTGCCGAGTCGCCGTACAGCGTCGGCCGGCGGTCGACGCCGGACCACAAGGAGAGGTGCCATGAGCGAGACCGATCTGCAAGCGAAGTTCCAGAAGCTGCCCGAGGCCGTCCGTGAGCGCGTCGAGTCGACGCTGGCGGACGCGAAGATCGCGCTCAAGCTCCGCGTTGCCGAGTTGCTGGCCGACAAGGAGGAGATGGCCGAGCATGCCGTCACCACCGCCGGCCGAATCGGAGCCAAGAGCGGTGAGGTGTCCGAGCTGACCACGATCCTGCCGCTGAAGCCGAACGGCGCCGAACGCCTGCGGAAGTTCTTCAAGCTGGTCGGTGGGAATCTTGCGGGCGCCGGCCAGGTCGGCACGCTGCACAACATGCGCTTCGTGTTCCTCGACAACGACACTAAGCTGCTGTTCGCGACCGCCTTCGACGGCGAGTGGGACCCTTACATCGACGACTTCGCCACCAAGATCCCCGACTTCATGGACTACCTGTTCACCAACGTGGAGGGCTGGCCCGGCATCACCTCGCCCGACGTGAAGGACTTCATCGTCAAGTACCAGATCCCGGCGGAAGCGTGGTTCGTCGCCCATCCCAACCTCACCGTCGCGGAAGCCCACCGGCTCAAGCGGCAGGAGGCCGCGGTGCAGCGCTTCCTGTCGGACCTCAACTGAGGGCAGGCGCACCATGCCTTCCCCGCTGTTCCGGCGGCTGCGCCGGCCCCCGACCCTGGATCTCCACGACATCCAGGCGACTCTGCTGCGGGCCCGGCCTGAGCCCTACTTCGGTACCCACGCGATCCTGGAGATCACCGAGCCCGCGGCGGGCAGGGAACTGCTGCGCAGACTGGCTCCGCGGGTGACCTCGGCGGCCCGCTGGGACGAACCGCAGGCGTCCTGGCTGGCCCTCGCCCTCAGCTATCAGGGACTGGTGGCGCTGGGCGTGCCGGAGACATCACTGGCCTCCTTCCCCGCCAACTTCCGTGCCGGAATGGCCGCCCGCGCCGAGCGGCTGCGCGACACCGGCGTGAACGCGCCCAAGAACTGGGAGTTCCCCTTCGGTACGTCGCGCGTGCACGTCGCCGTCACGGTGTACGCCGCGAGCGAGGACGACTGGCGTGCCGAAGTCGCTGCCTACGAGAAGGAGTTGGATGAGGTTCCGGGTGTGCGGCTGCTGTCCCACCAGGACTTCGCGGCCGACGGGTTCAATGTGTTCGGCTACCGGGACGGCTTCAGTCAGCCGGTGGTCGAGGGCAGCGGCGCCGAACCGCTGCCCGGCGACGGGCGCCCGATCAAGGCGGGCGAGTTCGTGCTCGGGTACCCGAGCGAGACAGGCGTCCCGCTGCCCGTTCCGGCTCCGGACGTCCTCGGCCGCAACGGCACCTACGTGGTCTTCCGCAAGTACCACTCCCACGTCGCCGCCTTCAACAAGTGGCTGCACGACAACGCCCGTACAGAAGCCGAACGCGAACTGCTGGCCGCCAAGCTCGTCGGCCGCTGGCGCAGTGGCGCACCCCTGGCCCTGGCCCCCGAGCGCGACGATCCTGCGATCGGCGAGGACCCGAACCGGATCAACGACTTCGACTACGCCGCCGACCCGCGCGGACTGCGCACACCGCTGGGTTCCCACATCCGCCGGATGAACCCGCGCGACACCAAGCTGACGGTCCTCACCGACGTCAACATCCGCCGGATCGTCCGCCGCGGCACCTCCTACGGCGCCCCGCTGCCCCCGGACCGGCTCAAGGACGACGGCAAGCCGCGCGGCCTGGACTTCATCGCCCTCGGCGCACGCGCGATCGACAACGTCGAGTTCCTGCAGAGCGAGTGGGTCGGTTCCGGAAACTTCATGGGCCTGGGCAAAGAGAAGGACCCGATGATCTCCTTGCAGGACAAGGGCGCCTACTTCACGGTGCCCGGCACTCCGCCCCGCAGGGTGCAGAACATCCAGTCCTTCAACACCCTGCTCGGCGGCGAGTACTTCTTCATGCCCAGCCTGCCCGCCATCCGCTGGCTCGGCAGCAACTGACCCCAGTACCCTCGCGCGGAGGCCGCCCATGACCACACCCCGCACGTACGTCAAGTACCACCCCGACCTCGAACAGCCCTTCCCCGACGAGGAGGAACTGATCCGGCAAGTCGTCGAGGCCATGGGCAAGGCCAACCAGCAAGTCGCCGACAAGCACCGGCACGGCCTGCGCGACGCCCACGCCAAAAGTCACGGCGTCCTCGCCGGCGAACTGCGCATCCACTCCAATCTCCCCGACCACCTGGCCCAGGGCCTCTTCGCCGAACCGGCCGCCTACCCGGTGATCGTCCGCTTCTCCTCCGCCCCCGGCGACCTGCGCTCCGACCAGGTACCCGTCCAGCGCGGCATCGCCATCAAGGTCATCGGCGCGCCCGGCCCCCGCGCCCTCGACGACGGCCACACCACCCAGGACTTCCTCCTCGTCAACCACCCCACCCTTCCCTTCGGGAACATCGCCGAGTACGCCAAACTCCAGGACCTGCTGGAAAAGCAGCCCCGCCAGAGCGACCAGCAGCTCCAGCTCACCGGGCTGGCCGCCCGCGCCGCCGCCAAGGCCCTCACCCGCGTGGGACGCCCGCTGCCACCGGCCGTGGAGACCCTGGCCGCCGCCAACCACCACATCCTCGGCGAGACGTTCCACTCCATGGCCGCTCTGCGCTACGGCGACCACGTCGCCAAGATCTCGGCCGCGCCGCGCTCCGCCAACGTGCGGGCCCTGACCGGCCGACCTGTCGAGAAGAAGGCGGGCGAGTCGGCGCTGCGCGACCTCGTCGTCGACTTCTTCGCGCACAACAGCGCCGAGTACGACATCCGCGCCCAGCTGTGCACGGACATCGACCGCATGCCCGTGGAGGACGCGTCAGCCCTGTGGCCCGAGGAGCTGTCACCCCACGAAGTCGTGGCCGTGCTCCACCTGCCCGCACAGGACGCCTACAGCGACGCCCGCCGCCGCTACGCGGACGACGTCCTCTCCTTCAGCCCCTGGCATGCCCTGGAGGTCCACCGGCCGCTGGGCTCCATCATGCGCTCCCGCCGCGCCGCCTATCCCAGCTCCAGCGACTTCCGCCACCGGCTCAACGGGGTCGACCCCCAGGAGCCGGCAAGCATCAAGGAGCTTCCCGCCTGATCAGGCAGGCCGATCCGCGGATGAGGCCCCGGATCGGGCCGGGACTCACGTGTCAGAATGGATGTGCCCGTTCTCCGTCCGGTTTTCATCATCGAGGTTCTTCCGTGTCCCAGCCCGTTGGCCGTGTGCCGCAGCGACGCAATGCACGGTCCAACCGGGCGCGCATCCTGGCCACCGCGCGCCAGGAGCTCGGGCGGAACCCCGACACCACTCTGGAGGAGCTGGCGCGCGCCTCCGGTGTCGTCAGGCGCACTCTTTTCGGGCACTTCCCCGGACGGGCGGCGCTCCTGGAGGCGCTGGCCGAGGAGGCCGCCGAGGCTCTCCAGGCCGCCGCGGCGGCCGGGTTGAAGGCGGCGGACCCGGCCGAGCGGGCGCTCGCGCGCTTCTCGTTGTCGATGTGGCCGGTGGGCGACCGGTACCGGATGCTCCTGGCGCTGGCCCAGCGGGACCTGGGCATGGAACGGGTCACCGAGATCCTCGAGCCCGCCCGCGTCAAGGTCACCGCCATTCTGGAACGGGGGCAGCGGGACGGCGTCTTCCACTCCCACCTGCCGCCCGCGGTCATGGGTGCCGGCCTGGAGGGGATGACGGTCGCCCTGCTGGAAGAGGTCAACACCGGCGCGCTGGAGGACGACGGGACGCGTACGGCCGTCGCCACGCTCATCGCGGCCGGTGTGCCGGAGAAGCAGGCACGCCTCGTGGTCGATGACGTGGCCGCCGCGATCGCGGCGGAAGCCGTCGCCGATAGCTGAGTCGCAGCCAGCTGTTGGTGCAGAGGTGGAACAGACCCCGGTGCGAGGGCATCGGGGTCTTGGCACGTGTGCCCCGCCTCCGACGTTGTGGTGACGTCGAGCCCCGCGGCGCTGGGAAGCGAGGTCGCGGCGGCGGCACCGGGGGGGGCGTCGCCACCGAGGACGCGAGCGACGAGTCGTCGGACGACGGGACACCGGCCGGGGACAAGACGGTTGACGACACTACGACGACATCGTCGTCGACGACCGGCCCGGCATCAACAAAAAGGGACGGTGCCGGGTGTCCCCTCCCGGCACCGTCCAGGGCCGTGCGCCGCTCAGGCACGGCCCGTTCTGGGTGGAGGAGGCCGGATCGGGCTTCCGGCCTCCGGTCGGCGGTCATGGGTCGCGCCGAACCTGTGGGGCTCAGACGGCGCCCACGGTTTCGCTCTCGGCCGCTGCTTCCGCCGCCCCCGATTCCTCCTGGCGGTGCTTCCCGGTGGCCTTGCGGCCGGGCAGCACGGCAATGACGATCAGGGTGCCGGCGCCCATGATGATCGCGCCGATGAGGCTGGTGTGCGCGATGGCGTGGGCGAAGGACTCGTGCACCGCCTCGATCAGGGTCTGAGCCTGCTGGGGGCCACCGCCCGGGGTCTTGGCGATGTGCTCGGCGACCGCGAGGCCGCCGCCCACTGAGTCCTTGGCGGTGTCCATCGCCTCGGCCGGGAGGCGACCGCCGACCATGTCGGTCAGCTTGTCCTTGTAGGACGTGGCGAGGAGCGAGCCGAGCACGGCGATACCCAAGGCGCAGCCGAGTTCCAGCGCCGTGTCGTTGGCGCCGCCGCCGACGCCCAGCTCGGACTCGGGGAAGGAGCCCATGATGGTGTCGGTGGCCGGGGACAGGCTCAGGCCGATCGCGAAGCCGAGCATCAGCAGGGGCGTCAGGAAGTCCGAGTACGTTGAACCCGACTCGATCTGCGTGAGCAGGAAGACGCCCGCCGTGCCGATCACCATGCCGGCGCCCACGACCAGCTTCACGCCCAGCTTCGGGGCCAGCTTGCCGGTGACCGCGGCGCCGACGAAGACGGCTCCGGCCAGCGGCAGGAGGCGTATGCCGGTCGCCAGGGCGTTGTACTCGAGAACGAACTGCAGGAACTGGGTGGAGTAGTAGATCGAACCGAAGGTGCCGAAGAAGAAGAACAGCACCGCGAGCATCGAGCCGCTGAAGGGGCGCTCCTTGAACTTGCGCACGTCCAGCATCGGGTTCGGATGCTTCAACTCCCAGGCCACGAAGGCCGCCAGGCCGACAGCGGCGACGACGGCCGCACCGATCGGGCCGGCGCCCCAACCGAAGTGCGGGCCCTCGATGGTCGCGTAGACCAGGCTGCCGATGAAGACGATCGAGAGCAGACCGCCGACGTAGTCGATCCGGCCCATGACCTCCGCCTTGGACGGCGGCACCAGGAGCAGTGCTCCGATGACGCCGAGGACCGCCAGCGGGACGTTCATGAGAAAGGTGGAGCCCCAGGCGTGCTTCTCCAGCAGCCAGCCGGCGGCCACCGGGCCGGCGGCGATGGCGAGACCGGACGTGGCGCTCCAGGCCGTGATGGCCTTGGCGCGCTCCGCCCTGGGGAAGATCGCGACCAGCAGCGAAAGGGTGGCCGGCATGACGACGGCGGCACCGACGCCCATGGTCGCGCGGGCGATGATGACCAGGTCGGTCTCGTGGACCAGGCCGCCCATCACCGAACCGCCCGCGAAGATCAGCAGGCCCAGGACGAGTGCGCCGCGGCGGCTGTATTTGTCGCCGATCGCGCCCAGGACGAGCATCAGCGCGGCGTACGGGACGGTGTAGCCGTCGATGACCCACTGGAGGTCACTGCTGGACAGCCCTAGATCCTTCGAGAGGTCCGGCGCGGCGACGACGAGCGACGTGTTCGCCATGACCACGATCAGCAGGCTCAGGCAGAGCACCAGCAGGGCCCACCAGCGCCGTGGATAGGGCCCGGTCATCTTCTCGGCGGGTGTGTTCGCAATGAGCGGCATCGAAAACTCCTTGGCAGGAGGCGAAGCGGAGGCTTCGGGGTTCGCAGATGGGGTGTGAAGGGCGGGCGCGGCCGTGGACCGGCGGGGCACCGGGGGCAGTTAATTGCCCACTCGTGTGCAGGTTAGTTTATTGCCCATCGCTGTGCAACTATCGGGTCCATGTCCCATCGACCGGCGGCTCCGACATGACCCGCGCGCACGTCACCGACGCTTCAGGGCGCAACCGGACCCGCGCTCGCGGAGGGCCTGGCGGAGGGCCCTGCACAGGCGCTCCGGTAGGCATTCGCGGCGCCGGGGGCTCCCGCGTGGGACGCCGTCACCGCGCTGGCGCGCTTCGCCCTCCCGCGTGACGCGGCGGCGTCGATCACCGCGCGGGGCAACGGCCGCAGACGCGCCGCGACCGCCGCTCTGATCGCGATGGGCTGGACGGCGACCGCGCCGTCACCTGCGTCCGAGGGCTCGGGCCGGCGCATGCGCCCTTGGCGCCCAGCTAGGGGCTTCCCCGTGCTGACACAGCTGGCTGAGGGCAGCCTGAGTCACGTCGACCTCACTGCCCACGACATACCTGCCGACGGCTCGACCCGGCCCCTGCCGGTGACGAAGCTGTCGGTCGGCCTCGACGGTCTGAGGGCCTCGGGGAGCGCCGACGAGTCCCATGCCCGCAGGGTCGAGGCGACCGCGTTCCTGTCGTACGAGGACGTGTCGGCCGCGCTCGGCGTGAGCCTGTCGCGAGGTGACGAGCCGGGCCGGATCAACGCGACGGCCAGTCTGCCGCTCGCCGGCGACGTGACCGTGAGTGCGGCAGTCTCGGCGGCGAAGGGCGACCGCATAGCCTTCACGGACGTCCGTACGGTCCAGGGTGAGCTGATCCCGCCCCTGAAGGCGCTGCTCGACAAGGCCCTGGAAGAGCCCGTCCCGCTGGAGAACGTCCCCAAGGGGCTGTACCTACGCTCGGTCACCACCACGGAGAACGGGATCGACGCCCGCGTCACCGGCCACTCGGTCACCTTCCGTCCGAGCTCGTCGTCCACCGCGTAGAGGGAGCGGACGCCGGGGATCGGTCAGGCGAGGTCGGGGAGGGGGCGCCGGGCTACCTCGTGGGCGTCGTCCGGCGGGACGCCCAGCATGCGCAGGACCATCTCGGCGAGGTTCACCGCGGCATCGTCGCCGTCCACATCGGGCCGGGCGAATCGCAGCTCCACCAGGGACAGCAGGGTCCCGCCCAGGGCAGACAAGGCGACCACCGGGTCGACGGCGGTGAAGCGGCCGGAGGCCATGCCCACCTCGACGTCCCGCAGCGCCCGCCGGGCCAGGCCGTTGTCCGAGTGGATGTGGCCCAGGCCCCGGCGGCGCAGCACCTGCATCAGCTCCGGGTGCGACTCGGCCATGCGGGCGCTGAGCCGGAAGCCCGTCGAGACGAGCTCCGCGGGGTCGTCGATCCCGGCCAAGCGCTCGTCGAAGGTCTGGCCGAACTCCTCCAGCGCGTCCTGCACCGCGGCCTCGAACAGCTCCGTCTTCGAGTCGAAGTGGTTGTAGAACGAGCCGAAGCCGACGTCGGCGCGCTCGGCGATCACCTGGATGCTGACGCTGGTGTCCCCGGTCTCGGCGAGTATCTGGCGGGCCGCGCGGACGAGAGCTCCGCGGGTCTCGGCGCGACGCCGCTCGAATCGGTTGCTGGGCGGGGCTGACGTAGGCATACGCAAAGTCTAACCGCGGAGACGATGACGATCGCAGTCCTGATGAATTCATCATTTCCTGCCGCGAACGGCTTGACGACAGAACTGTCACACTTGATGATTTCCTCATTACGGCAATGTTGCTTGGAGGACACCATGTCCGAAACCCGCATCAACGCAGTCGGCGTCCCGGACGTCAAAACGGCCCATCAGGACCTCCACAGCGCGCAGGGCGCCCTGCGCGGCGAACATCCCGGGCGCTCCCGCAACCCCCTGATCAAGGTGGCCGACCTGGCATGGCTGGAGTTCGAGAAGCGCGACCTGGACCGGGCCGAGGTCTTCGCCCGGGACTTCGGCTTCGGTATCGCCGCCCGGAGCGAGAGCGAGCTGTGGCTGCGGGGCACCTTCGCCGGCTCGCCGTGCATGGTGATCCGGCGCGGCCGGACCTCCCGTTTCATCGGCCCGGCGTTCCGCGCCGCCGAGCGGGCCGACCTGGACCGGCTGGCCCGAGCCACGGGCACGTCCGTACGGGACGCGGACGTTCCCGGCGGCGGCAAGGCGGTCGACCTGCTCGACCCCTCCGGCTTCCCGGTCCGGGTCGTGCACCGCGCGGAGGAACTGCCGGCGCTGCCCGAGCAGCAGCCGCTGCTGCTCAACTTCGGCACCAATCACCGTCGCACGAACGTCACCCAGCGCCCGCCGCGTGAACCCTCCCGCATCCAGCGTCTGGGCCATGTGGTCCTGGAGACGCGGGTGTTCGGGCGCGCCCTCGACTGGTACCTGGACACCCTCGGGATGATCGTGTCCGACTTCCTGTTCCTGGACGGCCAGCGCGGCCGTGGCCCGACGATGGCGTTCATCCGCTGTGACCAGGGCAGCCGGGCCGTTGACCACCACACGCTGGCCATGCACCTGGGCCCGGGCAACGGCTACGTCCACTCTGCCTACCAGGTGACCGACCTCGACTCGATCGCCACCGGCGGCGAGTACCTGGCCGAGCGCGGCTACCAGCGCAGCTGGGGGATCGGCCGGCACATCCAGGGCAGCCAGCTCTTCGACTACTGGCGCGACCCCGACCGCTTCATGCTGGAGCACTTCGCCGACGGCGACCTGTTCTCCTGCGACCTGGAGCCCGGCTGGGCACCCATGTCGACCACCGGCCTCGCCCAGTGGGGACCTCCTGCCACTCGCGACTTCCTCGGCGCGAGCCCCTCCCCTCAGCGGGTCCGTGACGTCATCGAAGCCCTGCGAGGCGACAACGAGATGGACCCGGTACGCCTGCTGGGCCTGCTCAAAGCCGCCAAGTCCTGAACCCCAACCCCCTCACGAAGGTACTGATATGAGCACCAACGTCCTGCGCACCGCCGACGGATGGTGGGTCCTCCGCGGCGACCGGGCCGTCCCCGTCGACACCAAGGCCGCCACCACCGCCGAGCTGATCGCCGACCGGGCGGCCGTGCACGAGGCCGCCCTCTCCGGGGAGGCGGGCACGCCCTTCGCCGACCTGGTCGCCCTCTCGCCGGTCACCACCCCCTGCCGGGTGGTCGCCCAGATGGTCAACTACCGCAGCCACGCCCGCGACTCGGGCTTCACCGGCGACATCCCGCCCGCCTTCTTCCGCAAGGCGTCCGGGTCGGTGAGTGGCCCGGGCGAGGCGATCGTCCGGCCGTCGCACGTGAAGTTCCTCGACTACGAGATCGAACTCGGGCTCGTCATGGGCGCACCCCTGCCCGTCGGCACTGTCGTCGAGGAGCGGGACCTGCCCTCGTACGTCGCCGGACTGGTGATCACGAACGACGTCAGCGCCCGTGACGTGCAGCTCACCAAGACGCAGTTCTACGAGAGCAAGTCCTACCCGACCTTCACACCGACCGGCCCCTACCTGGCGCTGCTGGAGCCCGAGGACTTCGCCCACCTCCTCGATCTGCGGCTGCGGCTGTCGGTCAACGGCGAGCTGCGTCAGGACCGCACCCTCGCCGACATGATCGTCCGCCCGGCACAGGCGCTGACCTTGCTGGCCCGCTTCCAGACCCTCGACCCCGGCGACCTGCTGCTCACCGGGACCCCCGGCGGCACGGCCCTCAAGGCCCCGCCCAAGGCCGTCGAGAAGATCGGCGCGCTGCTGCCGCCCGCCGTGAAGTGGAAGGCGTTCTTCAAGAGCCAGGCCCGTAACCCGCACTACCTGCACACGGGTGACGTGATCACGGCGACGATCTCGACCGCGGACGGGCGGATCGACCTCGGCGAGCAGCGCACGCCCGTCACGGACGCGAAGTAAGACCCGAGGTGAGCCGCACATGACCGCCGACCAGGCCGGACCCCGGGACACCACACCCGCTCCCGCACCCGGGCCCGCGCAGACAGACCCCGCACCCGTCGTGATCATCGGCGCCGGGCCGGTGGGCGTGACCGCCGCCCTCCTCCTCGCCCGGCGCGGTATCCGCACCGTCATCCTGGAACGCCACCAGGACCTCTACCCGCTCCCGCGTGCCGTCGCCACCGACGACGAGGTGCGCCGCATCCTCCAGGCCGCGGGCGTGGGCGAGGAGTTCGACGCGATCGCCCGCCCCGCGAAAGGACTTCGGCTGCTGGATGCCCGGCACCGGGTCATGGCCGAGTTTCGGCGCTCCGAGCACGGCCATCACGGCTACCCGCAGACCAGCATGTTCGACCAGCCCGAGCTGGAACGACTGCTGCGCGACGCCCTCGCCCGCAGCCCGGAGTGCGAACTGCGGGGCGGTATCGAGGTCGCCGGCGTCGGCCCGGACACCACCGGCCCCGTTCGGGTGACCTACCGCGACGACGACGGTGAGCACCATCTGTGGGCCGAGGCGGTCCTCGGCTGCGACGGCGCGGGCAGCCTCACCCGCGACGCGATCGGCGCCGCATGGGAGGACCTGCGCTTCGAGGAACGCTGGACCGTCATCGACGTCCGCACGAAGGCCGACGTCCGCTGCTGGGAAGGCGTCGACCAGGTCTGCGACCCGCACCGGCCGGCGACGTTCATGCGCGTCGGTGAGGACCGCTACCGCTGGGAGTTCCGGCTGCAAGACGGGCAGCAACCGGTCCGCGAACTGATCGCCCCGTGGCTGTCGCCCTCGTACGACGGGGACTTCGAAGTCGTACGGGAGACGCAGTACACCTTCCGGGCGCGGGTGGCCGACCGGTGGCGCAGCGGACGGGTCTTCCTCCTCGGCGACGCCGCCCACCTCACCCCGCCGTTCATCGGGCAGGGGCTGTGCTCGGGCCTGCGTGATGCCCACAACCTCACCTGGAAACTGGCCCGCGTCCTGGGCCAGGGCGGCGACGAACGGCTGCTGGACACCTACGAGAGCGAGCGCAAGCCACACGCGCGGCGCGCGATCCGGCTCGCGGTCGCCATGGGCTGGGCCATGACCGGCGGCCAGGACGGCGCCGCCGCACTGCGCCGCAGGATCCTGGCCGCGGCCTGCCGCATACCCGGCCTCTCGGCGGCGGCGGGCCGCGACCTCAGCCCACCCCTAGCCGCCGGGCCCCTCGTCCGGCGCCGTATGCGCAGGAGCCTCGTGGGCACCCACTGCCCGCAACCATGGGTGGTGGGACTCGACGGCCGGCGCTCCCGTCTCGACGAACTGCTCGGCGACACCTTCAGCGTCCTGACCGCCGCCGAACCCTGGCCCTCGCTGCGCGCCCTCGCCCACGGGCTCGGCGTCCCGGCGATCTCCGTCACCGACCTCCGTGACGACGGCACCCTCACCGCCTGGCTGCGCGCCGGCCGGGCGGACGCCGTCCTGCTCCGCCCCGACCGCGTCGTCATGGACATCGTCCCAGCCGGGGGCCACGGCTTCACGGACACCGCCGCCTGGGCCTCTCTCCTGCACACCACGCGCAGCCCCCACCCTTCCCCACGGACCGTCGAGAAAAGCCTGCTGAGGAGCGCCACACGATGACCAGGCCGTACCCGGAACCCTTCACGACGCCCGATCCGCAGGCCGTCGCCGACAGCCGCATTACGGACTTCGCCCGCCACTCGGGTCTCGACGGCACCGACTACGCCGCCCTGCACCACTGGTCGGTCACCGACCTGGAGGGCTTCTGGGGCGCGGTGTGGGACTACTTCGACATCGACGCGGACTCCCCGTACGACCAGGTGCTGGCCGAGGAGCGGATGCCGGGCGCCCGCTGGTTCCCGGGCGCCACCCTCAACTACACCCACCACGCCCTGCGCAACCTCACCGACGACGCCGTGGCGATCATCGCCCTCGACGAGACCGGCTCCAGTCACGAGGTGACCGGCGGCCGGCTGCGCGCCCAGGTCGCTTCCGTCGCCGCCACACTGCGCGACCTGGGCGTCGGCAAGGGGGACCGGGTCGTCGGCTACCTCCCCAACACCCCGCACGCAATCGTCGCGTTTCTCGCCGCCGCGAGCCTGGGCGCGGTGTGGTCGGTCTGCGGGCAGGACTACGCCCCCAAGGCCGCCGCCGACCGCTTCGCCCAGCTCGAACCCACCGTCCTGATCTCCGCCGACGGCTACCTCTTCAACGGCACCACCCACGACCGCCGCGAGGCCGCCCTCGAACTCGCCGGCGCGCTGCCGACGCTGAAGGCCGCGCTGCTGGTGGACCACGTGGGCCTGCCGTGGCCGTCACACGCATACCCGTCACTGGTGGTGCCGTGGGAGGACGCCACCACCCGCACCGAGGAACTCACCTGCACGTCGGTGCCGTTCGACCACCCGCTGTGGGTCGTGTTCTCCTCGGGCACCACCGGCCTGCCCAAGGGCATCGTCCACGGCCACGGCGGCGTCCTGCTCGAACACCTCAAAACCCTCGGACTGCACTCCGACCTCGGTCCCGGCGACCGCCTCCTGTGGTACACCACCACCCACTGGATGATGTGGAACCTGGTCGCCTCCACGCTGCTCACCGGCGCCACCACGTGCACCTACGACGGCAGTCCGGCGCCCTGTGCCAAGCTCGACGTCCTGTGGGAGCTGGCCGCGCGCCACCGGGTGACCGTCTTCGGCACCAGCCCCCAGTACCTGCTGGGCATGGCCAAGTACGGCATCGCCCCCTCGGCGCACGACCTGTCGTCGATCCGCGTAGTCGGCTGCACCGGCTCCGCCCTGCCGGCCTCCGCCTACCCCTGGGTCCGCCACCACGTCGGCGACCACGTCCTGCTCGCGTCCATCAGCGGTGGCACGGACGTCGTCTCCGGATTCGCCGGCAGCGCCCCCAACACACCGGTCTGGGCGGGAGAGCTCTCAGCACCCCACCTGGGCGTGGCCCTGGCCGCGTACGACGCCGAGGGCGTCCCGATCGTGGACCAGGTCGGGGAGCTGGTCGTCACCCGCCCGATGCCGTCCATGCCGCTGTACTTCTGGAACGACCCCGACGGCGCCCGCTACCGCGACGCCTACTTCTCCTCCCACCCCGGCGTGTGGCGCCACGGCGACTGGATCACCCTCACCTCTCACGGCTCGGTGGTCGTCCACGGCCGCTCCGACAGCACGCTCAACCGCAACGGCGTACGCCTGGGCAGCGCCGACATCCACGACGTCGTCGAACGCCTCCCCGAGATCACCGAGGCCCTCGTCATCGGCGCGGAAGAACCCGACGGCGGCTACTGGATGCCCCTGTTCGTGGTCCTCGCCGTCGACGCGACCCTGGACGACCCGCTCCGCGAGAAGATCAAGGAGGCGATCCGGACCGGCGCCTCACCCCGCCACGTCCCCGACGAGATCCTCGAAGTCCCCGGCATCCCGCACACCCGCACCGGCAAGAAACTCGAAGTCCCCGTCAAACGCCTCCTCCAGGGCGCCCCGGTCGAGCAGGTCGTCAATCCGGCAGCCGTGGACGCCCCCGACCTCATCGACTACTTCGCCCAGATGGGCGCCGAGCGCCGGGGCCGGTCGACATGACAGCCGCGCAGATCACCCTCGCTGCCCTCCTGACCCTGGTCTTCCTGCCACTGGGAGCGGCGAAGATCGCCGCGGTGCCGTTCATGCGCCGGGCGGCAGCACACCTCGGCATGCCGCCGGGCCTCTACCGCCTCGTCGGCACCCTGGAAGTGGCCGGAGCCCTCGGACTGGTACTCGGACTGGCTTCCACCCCACTCGGGATGGCCGCCGCGATCGGGCTGGCGCTGCTGATGACCGGGGCCGCCGTGGCCCACCTGCGCCACGGCGACCCGCCCGTGCGTGCCCTGCCCGCCGTCGTCCTTGCCCTGACGGCGGTGGCGTACGCCGGAGTGGCGATCGGTACCGGCTGACGGCCCACAGCGGGGCGGCCCGTTGACGCCTTCTCGCATTCACGGTTCTCCTGTCCGCAGCGCTCGGAGCGCGGAGACGGTCCTTTTCCCGGCAGCTCCTGCGGCCACGGCGGCACCGGTATCCGCCGGCGCCGCTCGGCAGGCTGCCCCTCCGCGCTTCGAGATCGTGACCCAGCAGTTGGCGAGTGTCACAATTGAGGAAGGTCGCTCCCGTCTCGTCGGGGAGTCTTCCGGCAGTGGAGGTGCGCCTGGTTGGGGACCACATGGGGACCAGCAACGCCGCATGCCGGTGCACGGCAGGTGCGTTCACGCACGTTAGTCGCCCTCAAATAGCGGCACATGTCCCAATTGTGGCCCCAACGCAGCCATCTGGGGGTCAAGGGGTCGCAGGTTCAAATCCTGTCGTCCCGACTGTGCTTTACGCACGTCGGAGGTCGTCTTCTCAGAAATGGGAAGGCGGCCTTTCGTGCGTCCGGAGCCGTGGTGGTCGCAATGTGGTCGCATGCCCCGACCGGGGCTGGTTCGCGGTGGTACTGAAGGCCTGCGGACTGGGGAAGCGGAGTCGGCGGGGCTTCGCGGATCCGGTGGACGTGGTCGCGTGGTGGTCGCAGCCACGCCGTACGGCCCCGTTTGATGGCTGGCGTTCTCGGCTCTGGTGAGGGTGTGGTCGATGGTGTCGACGGCTTCGCGGGCTGCCTGCTGGGTGAGGTGGCTGTAGAGGTTGGCGGTCGTCGACAGGGTGGAGTGCCGCAGGGTCTTGGAGACGACGGTGAGCGGCGCGCCGGTGGTGATGGTGATCGTGGCGGCCAGATGGCGCAGGTCGTGCACCGTGACCCTGGGGACACCGGCTTCGGCGGAGAGGCGGCGAAGTCGGTCGAGGACCTGATGAGGTCCGAGCGGTCGGCCGTCGGGTCTGCAGAAGACGAGTCCGGTGAACGGATCGTCAGGATCGCCGCGTGTTCGGGGCATTGTTTGTGTGTGGTGCCGGAGGGCGGTGGCGACGCGGGGTGAGATGGCGACCCAGCCGCGGCTCGACCGGGTCTTCGGTGTGGTGATGCCGAGGTGGTTGTTGTCGATGGCGGAGAGGGTGCAGCGCACGTAGAGGACGCCCTCGGGCAGGTGGGCGTCGTCCCAGTGGAGTCCGAGGGCTTCGCCCTTGCGGAGGCCGGTGCTGTCTGACGGCGTCGCCGAGGGCGCTGGAGAGGGTAGTGAGGCACCGGTAGAGGGTGGTCTCGCCGCGGCCGGCGAGTTGGCAGGTGACGTAGGCCGAGATGTGGCGGTGGGCGAGCTGTTCGAGCTTGAGGGTGCCGAAGGCCGGGATGAGGTCGTTGCGGACGTAGTCGCGGTAGCGGGCCATGGTGGTCGGCTTGAGTGCGAGGGCCTTCGCTTCCAGCCAGGCGTTCAGGTAGGCGGTGACCGTCTGGTTCGGGTCCGCGTTGTATCCGCCGGCCTCGCCCTCGAGGAAGCGGCTCAGGGTCTGATCGGCCGCGTCCTGCGTGGAAATCCGCCCCGGCGCACCGTGGTGCGGCGGCGGTTCGGGGTGGGGACATCGACGGCGAAGCTCCAGGTGCCGTGCTGATTGTCGGTGAACAGGTGGGGGCAGTGTGCGCCGAGCTGACAGCGATGGTTGCCCCTGCAGCCACAGCGGCGGTAGATACGGCCGCGGCCGACGCTGGTACGCATGGAGATCGCCTCCGGGAGACGGAGGGAAGTGGGTACCTCCAGCCTGCGACCACACGCGACCACCGCGCCGCTCGCGAGCCCCGTGACCAGCTGGTTTCCCTTGATACCGCGCCAAGGGCCCGCGGCCCCGGAGACCACCAGCAGATTCTTCGTCCCATGGGGGTACAGCAGCCGCGAGCCGTTGACCGGCGGAGATGTTGGTCTTGCGGCCCCAGGTTCGAAGTGTGGTCCCGGAATGGTCCGGATCTTGGCGTGTCGGGACCTGAGGGGTCACTTCAACCACAGACCTCACCCGTACAGCTGTGCAGAACCGTTTCCGTCCCGCCTCGTTGAAACCGGCAGGGTGCCCAGCCCCAGACCGCGCACCGGTGCTACCCCCCTTGCTCCGGCGGTCTTCCAACGGGTATCCCGTGGCATGCGGACCCCGGTGACAGGACCGGCCCCGTGTCACGGTCCGGCAGGCCCACCCACCCCGGCCTGCCGGGCTTTCCCCACCGCGTCCCCGGCTTCCCGGTTCCCCCTCTTCTTCCGCCCGGGCAGCGAGAGGGTCTCGGTGGCCGCCGCCCGCTCCCGCTCCACCACCAAGTGGTCTGCGTCGTAAGTCCTTCGGGGGTTGGCTTCGCGGCTGGGCGTCGCGTGCTTGTGGCCGGGTGGCGAGGTGGATCCGGCATGCGGTGTGGAGAGCGTGCTCGGGGGTGCCGCTGGGACTGCCGGCGGGCAGGAGGGCGTCTGATGGAGGGCGGGCCGGCTCGCCCGGGCCCAGCTCGCCCGGCCGCGCCCGGGACGGGACGGCGGGGGATGTGGCATCGGCGGTCAGGCGTCGGGCCGTGCTTCGAGGAATGCGAGGGCCCTGGCCACGAACGCTTCGTGGAACTGGAAGATTCCGCCGTGTCCGGCGTCCGGGTAGAGGGGGACGAGTTCGCCCCGGGGCAGCCGTGCGGCGAGGTCGAGGGTGTTCTCGCTCGGCACCATCCGGTCGCTCTCGCCGTTGGCCACCAGGACTGGCTGGCGGATGCGGGACAGTTCGGCCGACGGCTGGAGGCCCCACCGGTGGATGGCCTTCAGCTGGGCGCGGAACGACGTCAGCGAGATGGCTTTGTCGCGGTGGTCCGTGCGCTCCTTCAGCCGTTCCAGGAAGGCGCGTGCTTCGCGTCGGCCGTGTTCAGTGTCGGTGAAGAAGAGGAACTGCTTGGGGTCCTTGCGGGTCAGGAGGCCCTTCAGGATGTCCCGGAGGGTGAGTGCGGTGACCTTGTCGATGCCCGGGCCTCCGGCGGGGCCTGTGCCCGCGAGGATGACCCTGCGCACCAGCTGCGGTTCCTCGGCTGCGATGACCTGGGCGATGAAGCCGCCCATCGACAGGCCGAGCAGGTCGACCTGCTCGAAGCCCAGGGCTCGGATGAACAGCACCGCGTCGCGGGCCATCGCTTCGATGGTGTCGGGGGTGGAGCCGCCCGACGCGCCGACTCCGCGGTTGTCGAAGGTGATCACCCGGCGTCGGGCGGCGAGTCCGTCGATGACGCGGGGGTCCCAGTTGTCCAGGACTGCGGTCAGGTGGTGGAGCAGGATCAGCGGTACGCCGCCCCCTTCCGGGCCGAGCTGCCGGTAGACGAAGTCGACGCCGCGCACGGACACCGAACGGGTCGGCGCCTCCTTGTACGACGACGGGGCGGGCGTGGGGGAACTGCGTGGTGCATTCATGATCGGTTCCTGTGCGGATGGGAGTGGCGGGAGGCGGAATCCTCTCGTTGCCGAGGCGTACCGGTGGCGTGATGGGGGTCTCTCACCTCATTGCGACGACGACCTTGCCGACTTTGGCGCGGCCCTTCTCGGCGTACTCCATGGCTTCGCGGGTCTGGTCGAAGGGGAAGACACGGTCGACGACGGGGCGGATCTCTCCGGCGTCGACGAGCCGGGTGAGTTCGCGCAGCTGCTCGCCGTCGGCCTTCATGAACAGGAAGGAGTAGGTCACGCCCTGGCGCTTCGCGTGGCGCCGGGTCTTCCAGCTCAGCGCGTTCATCGCCTGCCGCAGGACCAGGCTCGCGCCCAGTTCGCGGGCGAAGTTCGCGTCGGGAGGCCCTGCGATGCCGATGACCTTCCCGCCGGGCTTGAGGACCCGCAGGGACTTCTCCAGGGTCTCGCCGCCGAGAGTGTCCAGGACGACGTCATAGCAGTCCAGGACCTCCTCGAAGTCCTGTGTCCGGTAGTCGATGACGACGTCTGCGCCGAGTTCCTTGACCAGGGCGGCGTTGGCCGCGCTCGCGGTGGTGGCCACGTGTGCGCCCAAGTGCCTGGCCAGTTGGAGGGCGATGGTGCCCACTCCGCCGGAGCCCGCGTGGATCAGGACTTTCTGGCCCGGCCGGACCTGCGCCCTCTCGACCAGCGCCTGCCATGAGGTGAGGGCTACCAGGGGAAGGGAGGCGGCCTCCGCCATGGTGAGGGTGGCCGGCTTGTGGGCCAGGTCGTCCTGGTGGACGGCGATGAGTTCGGCAAAGGTGCCGATGCGGTCCTTGTCGGGCCGGGCGTAGACCTCGTCACCCACCGCGAACCGGGTGACGGCCGAGCCGACCTGGACCACCACTCCGGCGAGGTCGTTGCCCAGCACGAGAGGGAGGCGGTACGGGAGGATCATCCTGAAGGCACCGTCGCGGATCTTGAAGTCCAGCGGGTTGACGCTCGCCGCATGGATCTCGACCAGCACGTCGTCGGCGCCCGGCTCCGGATCGGGCATCTCGGCGGCGCGCACCGCGGACTGGTCACCGTGCTTTTCGATCAAGTAGGTCTTCATCGCCGTCTCCCTGTCTCGTCCGCACAGGGACGGGTCTCCGCTCGCTTCGGCTGCCCCGGTACGAGATGCTTTCTGGTATTCACTGCTGGTTCATGACGCCCCACGCCGATGCGGCGGGCGCGCCTCACGCTGCGTCCGGCGATGCGGCCAGGCTCCGCTTCACGTGCCGGGTGGTCTCGTCGGCGAGGACCTCGGGCAGTCCCCGCTCGATTCCGGACAGGGCCTGGGCGGCGACCTCGGCGGGGTCGGCCTTCTGGTCGGCGGGAACGCCGACGGCCATGTCGGTGTCCATGTATCCGACGTGCAGTGCCGTGATGGTGATGCGGCGGGGCGCCAGTTCCTCTCGGGTCGCGCCGGTCAGCGCCCATGCCGCGGCCTTCGCCGCGGCGTAGGCGCCGAGGCCGGCCGGGTGCAGCCAGGACAGGACCGACAGCACGTTGAGCACGGCGCCGCCGCCGTTGGACTCGATGACCGGGGCGAAAGCCCGCGTCACGGCGAGCGGGCCGAAGAAGTTCACCTCCATCTCCAGGCGCACCACGTCCGGGCCGCCCGCGATCAGGGGGGTTCCGGTGGAGATGCCGGCATTGTTGACCAGCAGCGTCGCGTCGGAGGCGGTGTGAGCCGCGGCCCGGATCGACTCCGCGTCCGTCACGTCGAGCCGCAGCGGGACGACGCCCGGAAGGTCCACCGTTTCGGGGCGACGGGCCGCCGCGTACACCTTGGCCCCGCGTTCCACGAGCTGGGCGGCCAGATGCCGCCCGAGCCCCCGGTTGGCGCCGGTGACCACCGCTACCGCGTCCTTCAGTTCCATGCCCACTCCCAGCGCCACGGCCGCCGGCAAGCGACCCACACAAATTAGATTACGACTGCAATCTAAACACTGATCTAAGATAGATGCCAGTCGACATCCAATCGGGAGGTGGCCGATGGGCCGCGTATCGCAGGCACAGGCGGAGGAGAACCGTCGGCGGGTCGTTGAAACCGCGTCCCGACTGTTCCGGGAACAGGGGACCCACGTGAGCGTCGCCGACCTCATGAAGGCGGCCGGTATGACCCACGGCGGCTTCTACAAGCAGTTCGCCTCCAAGGAGGCACTCATCGACGAAGCCACCGCCCACGCGTTCGGCGAACTCGCCCAGCACCACAGGGACGGGCTCGATCAGTACGCCGGGCAGCGCGACGCCGCCCAGC
Organism: Streptomyces sp. NPDC037421; assembly: GCF_055602105.1. Taxonomy (NCBI): domain Bacteria; kingdom Bacillati; phylum Actinomycetota; class Actinomycetes; order Kitasatosporales; family Streptomycetaceae; genus Streptomyces; species Streptomyces sp. NPDC037421. The sequence goes on along the minus strand of NZ_JBVJWV010000001.1, from coordinate 751,782 downwards.
GGGCGCTGATCGACACCTACCTCTCCGCCGAGCACCGCGACAGCGCGGCAGACGGGTGCCCCGCCGCCGCACTCGCCACCGACATGGCCCGCGACGGCGGAGAAAGCGAGGCCCGCCGCGTCTACATCCAGGGAGTGGGCGACTTCGCCGACTGGCTCGACACCAAGGACCAGGACGGCATCACCCGGTTGTGCACCATGCTCGGCGCACTCGTCCTGTCCCGGGCCACCAAAGGCTCCCCGCTCTCCGAGGAGATCCTCACCACCGCACGCGAGGCACTGACGGCCACCAACTGACCGGAACCACCGTGCGGGGCGGCACGCCGTAGGCAGGGTGCGCTTCTTCACGCGTGCCATAGGTTCCGTGGCCCGCGCGGGTGCCGTGCCCAGAGCGGCCGACTACAGCACTCACTGGCTTTGCGCGCGCCGGCCGGTCCGTGGTTCGGGGGCTGAACACGGACGAGTGGGGGAGGAGCAGGCCGGCCTCGCACCCCGTTTACGGAGTGCGGAAGGCGAGGACGACGTTGTGGCCGCCGAACCCGAAGGAGTTGCTGAGCGCTGCGGTCACGCGCTGCTCCGCTGCGGTGCGGGTGACGAAGTTGAGGTCGACGCCGGGGTCCGGGCTCTCGAGGTTGGCGGTGGGCGGGATCAGCGAGTGCTGGATGCTCAGCACGGTCAGGGCCGCTTCGACGGCGCCGGTGGCGCCGAGGGAGTGGCCCAGGACGCCTTTGGTCGAGGACACCGCAGGACCGTGGGGCAGGACCGCGCGCAGGCTGTGGGCTTCGACGGCGTCGTTGAGGCGGGTCGAGGTGCCGTGAGCGTTGACGTAGCCGATGTCGCTGCCGCTCAGTCCCGCGTCGGTGAGGGCGCAGTCCATGGCAGCTTTGATGCCGCGGCCTTCTGGGTGGGGTGTGGTGGGATGGTAGGCGTCGGTGGTGGACCCGCAGCCGGCCAGCAGGGCCCGGGGCCGGTGCCCGCGGGCGGCCGTGTCTTCGGCGCGTTCGAGGACGAGGATGGCCGCGGCCTCGCCGAGGACGAATCCGTCGCGTGCCGCATCGAAGGGCCGGGACGCGGCTGCGGGATCGTCACAGCGACCGGAGAGCGCCCCGAGCTGGGCGAGACCGGTCATGATCAGCGGCGTATTGCAGGCTTCGGTGCCGCCGGTGATGACGACATCGCACTGGCGTGAGGTGAGCAGGTCGCGTGCGATGACGATGGCGGTGGCGCCGGAGGCGCAGGCGGTCCCGGTGGCGAGGCTCGGCCCCCGGGCGCCGGTGGCGAGGGCGACCTCCCCGGCGGGGGTGCTGGGACCGATCATCGGGAGCAGCAAAGGTGAGACCCGGCGGGGCCCGAATTCGTGCAGACGCCTGCCCTGGGTTTCCCACGTGTGTGACGCGCCTACGCCGCAGCCGATGACGACTCCCACACGAGCACCGTCCCACACGGCGGGGTCAAGGACGGCGTCACGCAGGGCTTCCTTGGCGGCGATGACGGCCAGCTGGCTGGAGCGGTCCAGGCGGTGCGCGGTACGGCGGCCCAGGACGTCGGCGGCGTCGAAGTGGGGCAGGGAGCAGCAGAAGTCGACGGGCAGACCGGCCAGCTGGTCGCTGGTGGCGGCTGTCGACTTACCGTCCAGGACTCCTTCCCAGGTGGCCTCCACGCCGATCCCGGCAGGAGTGAGCATGCCGAGCCCGGCGACGGCGATGGCGGGGCCGTTCACCACACACCTCCGCCGTGTGCGGCCAGGCAGGGAAGGGCGATGGGGGAGGCGGTTGCGGGGGTTGGGCGTGTCACAATTTACGCCTGCTGCGGCTGGGCGGCGTGCGTGAGTTGTTCTGCGGCCTGGGCCAGGGTGGTGTCCAGGGTCATGCCGTCGGCGCGGGCGTCGGTTTCCTCCGCTGCCATGACGGCCAGCTCGGTCAGGGACAGCGAGTCCATGTCCAGCTGGCGGAAGGTGGTCTGCGCAGTGACGTGCGAGGTGTCGATGCCGATCTCGAACAGCATCGCAACGAGCTTGTCGAACATACGGGTTGTCTCCATTGGCGGAAGGAAAGGTGGTACCGAGGGGTCAGCAGTGGTGGCCTTCGTGAGGATCGCCAGGTGCTCTGCTGGATCAGGGGCCCGCGGGGTTCAGCGAGGCAGGGTGTCCGATGAGATGCCGTCAGTTTCGGACTCGTGGGCGGGTGTGCCATCGACCTGGGGGACCGGGGCCGGTGCCGGCGGGGCTTGGCCGGCGCCGTGTGCGGCGGTATGGCCGGTGATGTGGGTGGAAAGCGCCTCGATAGTGGGGTGACGTCTCATGTCGGCGAGGGGCAGGGCCACTCCGTACCTTGCTTCCAGGTCGGCTGTGATGATCACCTCTTCCATCGAGGTGACGCCGAGTGCGTCCAGCGGCGTGTCCGGGTCGATGTCCTGCGGCGCCACTTCCAGGAGGGCGGCGATGTGCCCTGTCAGCCATTGGCGGATCTCCACGGGGGAGGGGGACTGGCTCATGTGACCTCATTCCCGATCTCGTTCCCGCGCGGCGGGGTGTCTGTGGTGCTCACGGTGGCGAGGTAGTGGCGACGGCAGTCACCGCGCCGGAGTTTGCCGCTGGTGGTACGCGGCAGGGTGCCCCGTCTGGCGGCGACCACGTCGTGGGGGCGTACGCCGTGGCGTTCGGCGACCGCCGTCTGGACCCGGCGGCGCAGGCCGATGTCCTCGGCGGCGTCCGCGCCGGCGGCGAGTTCGACCACGACGATCAGACGGTCGCCTTCGGCATCGGTGCCCGGCACGGCGAAAGCGGCCACGCCGCCGGGTACGGCTTCGCCGATGGCCCGGCGGACGGTGTCCTCGATATCGCTCGGGGCGTGGTTGGCGCCGTGGATGATGACGACGTCCTTCAGCCTGCCGAGTACGAACACCTCGCCCCCGTGCAGGAACCCGAGGTCGCCGGTGCGCAGCCAGCCGGGCCGGCTGCCGTCCGCGGTCTTGAGGGTGCGGTCGAACAACTCGGCGGAGCGCGCAGGCTGTCGCCAGTAGCCTGCCGCGATGTTGGGGCCGCGTAGCCAGAGTTCTCCGACCTGTCCCGGTTCACGCTCGACGCCGGTCTCCGGGTCGGCTACCCGTACCTCCTGCGCAACGGGCCGGCCGCAGCCCACCACCGTCGTCACGCGCTTCGAAGGGTGCCCCTCCACGCGGTCGTCCACGACGCGGATGCGGCCGGCTGAGAGCGCCTCGCTGTCCAGAGCCAGTTCAGTCCATCGCTGCCCCGGGCGGTTGCAGGCCACCAGTACGGTCGCCTCCGCCAGGCCGTAGCTGGGCTTGACCGCGTCACCGGCCAGACCGCAGGCCGCGAAGGCCTCGCTGAAGCGCCGCAGCGTGCCGGTACGCACGGGCTCGGCCCCGTTCGTCAGCACTCGGACACAGCTCAGGTCCAAGTCCAGCCCGGCGGGATCGGGAACCTTCCGTACGCACAGGTCGTAGGCGAAGTTCGGACCGCCACTGAAGTGAGCGCGGTGCGCATCCAGGAGCCGCAGCCACCGAACGGGCCGCTGGATGAACGCGAGCGGCGACATCAGCGCGAGATGTGCCCCGGCGAGCATCGGGGCGAGGACCCCGATGGACAGGCCCATGTCGTGGAAGAGCGGCAGCCAGCTCGCGATGGGGGTCTCGGTGCCCAGGCCGCACCCGTCGATGACCTGCCGGGTACTGGCGACCAGGTTGGCGTGCGTGATGACCGCCCCGGCGGGCCGCCCGGTGGAACCGGAGGTGTACTGCAGATACGCCGGCTCTTCCGGCCCAGCCCGGTACCCCGACCACCCGGCCGCCCACCCCGGGTCGGTCTCTTCCACCAGCCACACGGGAACCCGGCCGCCGGCCAGCTCCCGGCACGCGGCCGCGGCCGGTCCGACGGTGAGCAGGCACACCGGGTCCGCGTCGGCGAGCACGGCCGCCAGCTGGTTCCGGCGCCGGGGGTCCTCCGGCGGGAACAGCGGCACCGCCGTCATCCCGGCGTACAGACACGCAAGGAGTCCGAGGCCGTACTCGTTGCCCTGCGGGCACAGGACGGCGACTCGCGAGCCCTGGGGAAAGCCGGCTTCGAGGGCGGCCGCCAGCGCACGGGCCCGCACATCCACCTGGCCGAACGTCAGGTTCTGCCACAGGCCGCCCTCGTCGCGTCCGTAGCTGACGAAGCTGAGCGCCGGACGGTCCCCCAGGCGAGCCGCGTGACCGTTCAGCACCGCGGGAAGCGGAGTCCAGCCGCCCTCCGGAACCGGGCGCGTGGAGCCGGCCCCACGGGTCACCGTCGAGGCGGGTCCCGTACGGGAGAGGTCAGGCATACCAACACGCCCCTTTGCACCGTGTCGCCGAGTTGTCCGTGGAAGAGCCGGCTTCCCTTCTCCCGGTGGAGCGGAGCTCGGCTCGTACCTCCCGCCTCTGCCACAAGAGCCGAGATGCCGGGCTGTGACCCGGCGGTGGGAGGGGAAAGGTTCGGCAAGCTGACCGCACAGCCGGGATTCCGCCGAAGCCGAGCAGTGGCGCGCTGCTGCAATCGGGTGAGGCTTTCCCCTGATCGGGTGCCCCCCCCGAAAGGGTGGGCAGCCGTTCACCCGAGTACGCGCAGGTGCGCTGCCCCTCTCGGTGGCACCGACCGGCCGATGTCCACCCAGAAGCGCATCCAAAGCGCGCCAGGGATCGTTCCATCGAAGGCACGCCCGACCCTCTGAGCACACGTCCACGAGCGGAGCACGAGTGAAAGCGCCCAGCCGCACCGGCCCCAGCGCCGACGCGCAACGCCACGACCGCACGCTCAGCACCGTCGCAGCCCCCGGGCCGACCGACTTGGCAGCGAATGCCTCACCCCCTGGGAAAGTCGGCCCCGCGGGCGCAGAGTTCAGCCCTCACCAGGACCGCGCCATGCTCGAGTGGTCACGCCGGCGTCCCGATGACGGCCTCGTCCTTGGCGTCATACTGAGGCTGCGAGGCCCCAAGCCCACCGCCGAGCAGGTCGCCGCGCTCGTCACAGCCCGTCTGCCACACCTGCCCGTGCTCGCGGAGTGCCTGGACGGCCCGGTCGGCGCAGAGGTCTGGCGTCCGGACCGTGCCTTCGACGCCCGCCGGCACGTCCACGTCCTCGGCCAGGCGGCCGACCTGACCCGCTCGGCGCAGATGCTGGCCAATCAGCCGTTGCGGGAGGACCGGCCGCGCTGGGGGCTGTGGATCGGGGACAGCGAACGCGAGGGCGAGTACCTGCTGGGCTACCGCGTCCACCATGCCGCCCAGGACGGAGTCGCGGCCGCGCACACCATCAGGCGCCTGTTCGATGCCCGCGCCCAGGCCGTCCCGCCCATTGGAGCACCCGAGAACGCCGGGCACGCGGCCACTGCGCTCTCCGGCACTCAGAGCCGCCTGCTGGCCACGGCAGATGTGCCCATGGAGGCGATGCGTGCCATCAGCCGCGGCACGGGCGCCTCCATCAACGACATCTACCTCGCCGCCCTGGCCGGAGCCCTGCGTGCCTGGCTGCCACCCGCCGACCGTGACCAGCCGGCCCCCGTACGGGTCCCCTTCAGCGTGCGCCTGCGTGATGAGCGCCAGGACCGGGGCAATCGGCTGGGATACACGCGCCTGCTCCTGCCGGTCGACGAGCCGATGCCTGCACACAGGCTGACGCGAGTGGTCCAGCGAACGGCCGACTGGCCACGGGAACGAACCCGAAGGCTCCTGGACCGCATGCCGCACCACCTGCTGTGGAAGCACATCGCAGCCTCCCTCACCCCCGGCGACTCCCTCGCCAGCGCCACCCTCCTCAGCATCCCCACGCCACTCGCCTTCAACGGTTCACCCGTCATCGGCGGCATCGCCACGCCCCCGCTGGCCGCCGGGCACCTCTTCTCCAGCGTCCTGTTCCTGCACCGGACCTCGGCCACCGTCTCTTTCACCGCACAACAGCGGCACCAACACGTATGCGACCTGCCCCGCCTGTGGCACAGCGCGGTCGCCCAACTGGCCGCCGCCACCTGCCCCTGACACCCCCCACTCCGGCAGTGCGGGCTCGCCGCGTACTCAGCCACCACCCGAGGAGCTTCGTGCACCCGTCCCGCTCCACCGTCCTGCTCACCGGATCCACGGGAGTGATCGGCACGAGCCTCCTGCCGGCCCTCGCCGCACGCCACGACGTCACCGCACTCGTTCGCAATCGAAAGCCTGGCGGTCCCGCCGCATGTGTGGAAGGCGACCTCACCGTCGAAGGCCTGGGCATGAGCACCAGCGAACGCCGGGAACTGGCAGCGAAGATCGACATCATCGTGCATTGCGCCGGTCTCACCGGCATGGCCCCGCCTGACCTCACCGCGTTCGACACCGTCAACGTCGAAGGCACGCGCAGCATCCTGCACCTCGCCGAAGAGGCACGCGTACCCGTCCTGCTGCTTTCCTCCGCTGCATCCGCCTTCCAGGTCCCCGGCGAGGACCTGACCGCCCGCTGCATGCGCGCCTACAGCAGCTCGAAGCGCCGCGCGGAAGAACTGGCCGCGCATTGCAGCCAGTCTGTCGCCATCGTCCGTCCGGCCCTCTTGTTCGCCGCACGCAACGCCACCACCGCACCACTCCACCAGTTCCCCCACGCACTGATCGCCGCCCTCATCCAGGGCCGCGCGGGCGGCCTGCCCGTCAACCCCGACCACTGGTGCGACGTCCTGCCCATCGAACTCCTCATCGACTACCTCACGGCCCTGACGGATGCCCTGCTTCGCGGTGACAGCAGCGCAGCCACCCTCCACTGGGTCACCGCCGGCCAGGCCCGCCTGACGGCCGCCGATATGGAACGCGCCTGCCTGAACCACCTCACCGCAACGGGACGGCCCCCCACCGGACCACTCCTCGCCCCTCCCATGGTTTCGCGGCCGCGCAGCCACGGGATGGCCCGCATCGCCCAACTCGGCTTCCAGCCCCCTGAACATCCCGCACTTCCCTGTCATCTGGACCGCCTGCTGCCTGGGCAGCTGACGCGTCAAAATGCCCTCGAAGCCCTGGCCCGCAGCGTGCGCCTGTGCGCCACATAGATGCGTGGGGCAGCCCGGCCCGGCCGACGACGTACGCGTACGAGTGATCACCAGCGATCCCGCGGTTCCAACCCGGGAGCCACTCGTTACCGGGGGCGTGAAGATCCTCAATTCCAAGAAGCGCGTGGTCGTCCTCACCCTCGCTGCCACATCGGTCCTCGGCATCGCCGCCGTCCAGGCCGGCGCCATCGGCACCGACCTCCCCCTGCGCGGCAGCGGCACCTTCTGTCTCTCGCCGAACGCGGAGCGCACCCTGGCAGTCCAGAACGTGACACTCGAAGCGATCGCCCCCGCCACGAGCACCGGCAGGTGCGTCACGCTGCCGGGCGCCGGCCATCTCTCTCCCGACCTCTCCGGCGGCGAGATGCCCCTCCAGGGAGGCATGCGCTTCACCGGATCCGAACACCGACTCGATGTGACCAACCTCCACATCCACATCAAGATCGGCGAAGGCTCCACCAGCGCGGACGTCGCCCAGGACGGCGCACGGGCCACGCACGTCGACTTCTTCCACTACCCGGTCTCCCTCGACCGGGTTTCCTTCACGCCGACCACCGTGGACACCACGAACATCCCGCTCAAGCTCGCCGCTCCTGGCGCAGCAGCCTTCACCAACGCCTTCGGTACGGGCACGACCGCAGCCCACGACCCGCTCTTCCTCTTCGCCGGACACGCCCAGGTCACCAACCCCCTGGGAGGCATTCCCAGGCCGTAACGACGCTGCAGCTCGCAGGGGAGGTCCAGAGGCGGCCGCCCCGCGACCGCCACGGGCCTGCGACTGGGGCGGCTCCTGGCGTTGGCGTGAGGTCATCCTCGACCTGCGACGCCGAGCCGGACAGAACCGGCGCCACACCGCTTCCTGAGCCGCCGTTCCCCTGGCGGCGTCTGCAACAGCGTCGGGTGGGCCCGAGGGTCAGGTGGCACCCCTTGGGGACCAGTGTGCGTGACACGCATTCCCCGATGGGATGGTCAGCGAGGTCACGGCGTCTTGATGATCTTGGGAGGGCCACTTCGACCCTCGCTACGAAGGGCCGGTTCAAGGACCTCGTCTTCGCGGCGGACGGTCCAAAACGTGTCGCCGGAGGTGTTCGAAGCCGAGCTGCGCGACGACGTCGTCCCAGTGGGTGGCGTCGCGCAGGACCGCGGTGGAGATGCGTCCGCCGCGCGGTCCGAAGAAGATCCGGGCATCGGGTTCGTTGCCGACGGCCAGTAGCCGCTGGGCAAGGCGACGGCGTGGAGGCACCATGCCCAACCTCAAGTGCGACGTGACCGGGGTCGGCCAGCTCGCGCACGCGTCGCAGATGCGACTCGGCATCCATTCGCGAGGTGGTCGGGGAAGGCCATCGGCTGCGGGGAGCCCGCCCGAGGGCGGAGGGCGACCGGGTCTGGCTCGCGAAGCGGCACCTGCCCGCCGTCCTGGTCCCGGTCTACCTTGCCACCTGGGCGGCGTACACGCTGGCCAACGGCCCCCACCGGCCGGGCTGAGGTTGTGGTGGGCCGGGTCCTTCGAGGGGGTTCGAGGGCCGTGTCCGCCAGGGCGTCCGATGCGGTGGCGGACCGTGTGGCGCATGACCCGACTCGGCCGACCGCCAGTGATCCGACCTTCCCCGGTTTCTGGTCTGTGCGGTGGGGGGGGGGGGGGGGGGGGGGGGGGGGGGGAGCGGGGGGGGGGGGGGGGGGGGGAAGGGGGGGGGAAGACACACAGCGGGCGGGCCAGGCAC
>NZ_JBVJWV010000001.1:682280-743006 GCF_055602105.1 Streptomyces sp. NPDC037421 | reverse complement strand
CTGCGGTTGGCGCTTGTCTGTGTTGTGTTGTTTGTTGGGTGCTTAGCCTGCCCCCCCCCCCCCCCCCCCCCCCCCCCCCCCCCCCCCCCCCCCCCACAGCGAATCAGGTCAGCTGCCGCCAGGGGCATCGGTGTCGTCGGGGGCGGCCCAGATCGACACCACCGGGATCTCCGCGTCCGACTTCGCACCGGGCCCCATCGGCCGTGCCAGTAACGAGGCGCTGTGGTCCACTCGAACCCGGTCAGGCCAAGCTCATGGCGAGGTGGGCGCCTCCAGCCGGCAGTGGACCTGTACGACGCCTTCCACGGAGTGGGTGAGGCGTTCGGCCATGCCAATCAGGTGGCTGTCCCTCACCTGGCCGGTCAGAGTGGCGATGCCTTCCGTGACGGTGACCTTGACCGCCTCGCGGGAGAGGGGGAAGAGGCGGTCGACGACGGTGCGGCGGATCTCGGTGGCGAGTTCCTCATCGGTGCGGAGGAAGACCTTGAGGAGGTCGGCGCGGCTGACGATGCCCTTGAGGGTGCCGTCGGCGTCGACGACAGGGAGGCGCTTGATGTGCCGGTCGGCCAGGAGGCGGGCGGCCTGAGGCAGGGTGGCATCGGGGCGGATCGTGACGGCAGGGGAGGTCATCAGGTTCTCGGCGCGGGTGGAACCCGCCTTGGCGGTGTCGCCGAGGCGGCGCATCTGCTCGATCAGGCCCGGGCGGCGCTCGTGGAACTCCTCCTTGGGCAGGAGATCGGCCTCGGAGACCACGCCGACGACATGGCCCTCACCCTCGATGACGGGCAGGGCGGTCACCTTCCACCGCTCCATCGCGGTGGCCATGTCCTTGAAGCCGGTCGAGGGGGTGACGGCGATGACCTTGGTGGTCATGACGTCGGCGACGGTGTACGGGGTGGAGGTCATGGCGGGGTCCTCAGCGTGCGTGGGCGAGCGGGGTGCCGCTGCCGTGAGGGGCGAACAGGTCGAGGAGCCGGGTGCGGGCGGAGTCGAGCCGGTCGGCGATGACCGCGCCCACGGCGACGGCGACGGAGCGACCGACGGCCGAGTCCTCGTCGGACAGTTCGCGTACGGCGGCTGCGTCGAATTCCAGGGCGCGCACCTCGCGGGTGGCGGTGGCGCCGAGGTGCCGGCTGTACGGAGGGAACACCCAGGACCAGCCGAGGAGCTCGCCGTGGCCGAGGGTGTCGACGACCACGTTCTTGCGGCCGGGGACGTGGGTGTCGAGGTCCACGGTGCCGCACTGGATGATCCAGAACTTCTCGGCCCGCCGGCGTTCGTTGAAGATGCGGGTGCCGGCCGGGAAGGTCACCTGGCGGGAGTGGGCGAGCAGGGCCTCGCGGGCTTCCGGTGCCATCGCTTCGAGGACGGTGTGCATGGTGCTCATGGAGCGCCTCCAACCCTTCGCATCCACCCTGCTCGGTGGGCCACCACGTCCGGGAGGGCCACGCGGTGCACACCGAGGGGACCGTCCGGCCCCGGTCAGCGGACCAGGACGGCCTCTCCGGACTTGGGTACGACGGCCGTCCATCCCAGCTCGTGGTCGATGCGGTCCCGCAGGGTTTCGGAGGCGGTCTCCTCGCCGTGGACGAGGTAGGTGGTGTGCGGGGCCGGGGCGGCGCGCAGCCAGTCGATGATCTGGCCTGCGTCGGCGTGCGCGGAGAAGTGCGGGACGTCGGCGACCTCGGCGCGTACGGGGACGTACTCGCCGAACATCTTGAGCGTGCGGGCGCCGTCGACGAGGTCACGGGAGCGGGTGCCGGCGGCGGCGAAGCCGACGATGACGACGGCGTTGCGGGGGTCGGGCAGGATGCGGTGGAGGTGGTGCAGGACGCGGCCGCCGGTGGCCATGCCGGCGGAGGAGACGATGATCGCCGGTCCGGTGGAGTTGTTGATGTCGATCGACTCCTGGACGGTCCGGGCAGCCAGGAAGGGCTCCGGGCTGATCGCCGCCTCGCCCCGCGCGAGGATCTCGGGGCGCAGCTCGGGCGCGTGGGCCCGTACGGCCTCGCGGTAGACGTCCAGTGCGGCCAGAGCCATGGGGCTGTCGACGTAGACGGGTACGTGGCGGGGCAGGGTCCCGTCGCTGCGCAGGGTGGCCAGCTCGTGCAGGACGACCTCGGTGCGGTCGATCGCGAAGGCGGGGATGACCACCGTCCCGCCACGGGACAGCGTCCGAGTGATCACCGAGGCGAATTCGCGCTGTGCGCTTTCGTGGTCGTGGCGGCGGTTGCCGTACGTCGACTCCATCAGGAGGACGTCGGCGCCGGAGAACGGCTCGGGCGGCAGGAGGAGCGGGTGGCCGGGGCGGCCGAGGTCGCCGCTGACGGCGAGGGTGTGGCCGTCTTCCAGGGTCAGGTGCGCCCAGGCGGAGCCGAGGATGTGCCCGCCGTGGTGCAGCATCAGCTTCGTTCCGGCCATGATCTCGATCTCGCTGCCCACCGGTACCGGGTCGAAGTACTTGATCGTGTGGTCGACGTCGTCATCGTCGTAGAGCGGCTTGGCGGGGCGGTGCTTGGACCAGCCGTGCTGGTTGGCGTGCTCGGCGGCCTCCATCTGGAGGCGGGCGCTGTCCCGGAGCACGATCTCGGCGAGCCGGGCGGTGCGGGCGCTGGTCAGGATCGGGCCGCGGAAGCCGTGCCGGACCAGTCGCGGCAGGTAGCCGCAGTGGTCCAGGTGGGCGTGGGTGACGACGACGGCGTGGATGTCCGAGGCATCGCAGGGCAGCTTGTCCCAGTTGCGACGGCGCAGGTCCGCGACACCCTGGAAGAGTCCGCAGTCGACGAGGATCCGGGCGTGGTCGCTCTCGACGAGGAACTTGCTGCCGGTGACCGTCCGCACTCCGCCGAGGAACCTCAGCAGGGCCGGGCGGGCGGAAGCAGGAGACGGGGCTGACTGGGACATGGCAGCAGCCCTCCTTTCGGAACGGACACCGGTCTTCACCGTCGCACCGGAACGCGCTGTCCGCTGGGGACCTACCGGTCCCTGGTAGGGGCCGACCGGCCCAAGCGGGACGGAGGGACACAGGCACAGCCTGACGGTGAACCCTCCCGCACAGCACACAGAGAGAAGGCCGCGCCATGAAGGCACTCGTCTTCCACGGCCCCGGGCAGACCTCCTGGCAGGACGTCCCGGACCCCTCCGTCAAGGACGCCGCCGACGCGATCGTCCGGGTCGACGCCGTCACCATCTGCGGCACCGATCTGCACATCGTCAAGGGCGACGTCCCCGAAGTGACACCCGGCCGCATCCTGGGCCACGAGGCAGTCGGCACCGTGGTCGAGACCGGCGGAGACGTCCGCACGGTCCGCCCCGGCGACCGCGTCCTGATCTCCTGCATCTCCGCCTGCGGCCGCTGCCGCTTCTGCCGCGAAGGACACTACGGACAGTGCCGCGGAGGCGGCGGCTGGGTCCTGGGCCACACCATCGACGGCACCCAGGCCGAATACGTGCGCGTCCCCTTCGCCGACCTTTCCGTCCACCCGCTGCCCAGCGCCCTGGCCAGCCGCGACGCGGTCCTGCTCGCCGACATCTTCCCGACGTCCTACGAAGTCGGCGTGCTCAACGGCAACGTGCGCCCGGGCGACACCGTCGTCGTGGTCGGCGCCGGCCCCGTCGGCCTGGCCGCCATCGCCACGGCACAGCTCTACAGCCCCGGACGGATCATCGCCGTCGACCTCGCCGCGCCCCGGCTCGCTGCCGCACGCGACCTCGGCGCCGATGCCACCGTGAGCGCGGACGAAGAACCCGAGCGCCTGGTGGAGGACCTCACGGACGGGCTCGGCGCGGACGTGGTCATCGAGGCCGTCGGCGTGCCCGAGGCGTTCGAGATGTGCACCCGCATGGTCCGCCCCGGCGGACGGGTCGCCAACATCGGCGTCCACGGCAAGCCCGCCGTCCTCCACCTCGAAGACCTGTGGATCAAGGACGTCACCATCACCACCGGCCTCGTCGACACCCACTCCACCCCCATGCTGCTGCGCATGATGGCCGCCGGGCGCCTCCCCGGCACAGCGATGGTCACCCACCGTTTCGAGCTGGACCAGATGGAAGAGGCGTACGACGTCTTCTCGCGCGCCGGTGAAACCGGCGCCCTCAAGGTCGTGCTCGGCGGACCGCAGCACGACACCGTCGCCGTACCGCCCCAGGAGCAGTGAGTGCCGTGAAGAGCACACCGAGCACCCACCCGCAGCAGTCCGGCGAGATGGCCGGACACACCGACCTGGGCCGCCGTCTGGCGGCCCGCCGCGAAGCCCTCGGTCTGAGCCGCGACGAACTGGGCCGGCGGTGCGGCGCCGACGGGACGTACATCGCCTACCTGGAGGAGTACGCCGCCAGTCCCGCCATCGGCACCCTGGTCCGGGTGGCAGATGCCCTCGGCCTCACCGTCGACGACCTGACCGGTGCCAGTGCCCATCGCGTCGCGGGCCGAGCCCCCGCCCGGCGCGACAGTACGCTCGTACCGCTGGACGAGACCGAATGCCGGCGGCTGCTGAACACGCACGGCGTGGGCCGCATCGCCGTCTTCACCCCCGAAGGCCCGGCCGTCCTGCCTGTCAACTACCTGATCGCAGGACCCGACATCGCCTTCCGCACCTCTGTGGAAGCCGTCACGGCCAGAGCGGCGGGTACCGAGGTCGCCTTCGAGATCGACAACATCGACGACGTGACCGCCACTGGCTGGAGCGTGCTGGCCGTGGGCGAACTCGCAGCCGTTACCGACCAGTACGAGATCCGCCACCTCAACACCACGGCCCGCTCCCAACCTTGGGCCGGTGGTCCGCGCAGCCACTGGATGAAGCTCACCCCCGCCCGGATCACCGGCCGCCGCGTGGTGCACGACTCATGAGCGATCTGCACGCGGTCGTCTTCGACACCGACGGAGTGCTCCTCGCCACGGCGGACCGCCACGCGGCCGCCTGGAAGGAGACCTTCGACGGCTGCCTCCCTGAATGGCAGCCGTCGCACGCCGGGGCACGACCACGCCCGTTCGACGCCGTCCGCGAATACCGGGACCTGGTCGACGGCAGGTCCCGCCTCGACGGCGTACGCGCCTTCCTCGGCGCCCGTCACATCGGCCTCCCGCCCGGAACGCCCGAGGATCCGCCCGGGTGCGCCACCGTTCGCGCGGTCGCCGCCCGCAAGGAGGCGGTCTTCTCCGCGATGCTGCGGACGGACGGCGTCCGCACCTTCGACGACGTACGGCCCGCGCTCAAGCGACTGCGGGAGATGGAGGTGCGATGCGCAGCAGTCTCGGCTTCGCGGCACGCCCGCTCCCTCCTGGAGTCCGCAGAGCTCATCGGCTACTTCGACACCCTGGTGGACGGCCAGGACGCGGCCGCACTTGATCTTCCGGGTAAGCCTGACCCGGCCCTCTTCCTCGAAGCCGCCGGCCGTCTCGGCGCGACCCCCGCTCACACGGCCGTGGTGGAGGACGCACTCGCCGGCGTCGAAGCGGGACACCGAGGCTGTTTCCGCCTGGTGGTGGGACTCAACCGCGAAGACGACCCGCACATGAGGGACGCCCTGCGCGCGCACGGCGCCCAGCTCGTCCTCCCCGACCTCGACGGGCTGCCCGCCGCACTCGAAGGCGACCGCCCGTGACCACGGCCTGGCGCTGGGAGTACCACCGCTACGACCCCAAGTCCGAGCGGCTGGTCGAGTCCCTGTGCACCCTGGGCAACGGCCGTTTCGCCACGCGTGGTTCGGCCTCCGAAAGCGTCGCCGACGACGTCCACTACCCCGGCACCTACCTCGCGGGATGCTACGACCAGCTCGACTCCGCCGTCGGAGGACGCACGGTCTCCAACGAGGACATGGTCCGGCTGCCGGACTGGACCGCGCTGCGGTACCGCTGCCTGCCCGAGGGCGCACCGCCCGGCGACTGGCTCACGCCCGACCACCCGACCCTGCGCCACAGCCACGTGTCGCTGGACCTGCGTGCCGGGACGCTCACCCGCCGCATGCTCTTCCACGACGCCGACGGCTGCCGCCTGGGCGTCGCCCACACCCGCCTCGTCCACATGGGAGATCCGAACCTGGCAGCTCAGAACACGGTGTTCAGAGCGTACGGCTGGAGCGGCCGGATCGAGATCGAGTCCGTACTCGACGGCGACGTCACCAACGCGGGAGTCGACCGCTACCGCGCCCTGGCCGGGCGGCACCTCGTCGAGCACCGGGCCGGAGTCGAGGCGGAGGGCACCGCCTGGGTCGCCTGCACCACGGCCACCTCCCGGATACGGATGGGGCTCGCGGTCCGGACAACGGCACGTCCACTGGCGCCGGTGGGCCGGGCGTGCACAGCCACCGCCGCCACGCAGACGTTCGTCCTGCCGATCAAGCGGACGGCCCTGGTCGTCGTTGTGAAGACGGCCGCCCTGTGTACCTCGCTCGACCGTCCCCCGGGCGACCCCCTGCGGCGGAGCATCGACTGCGCCACACACGCCCCGGACTTCCCTTCCTTGCTGGCCTCCCACCGGGCGTCCTGGCAGCGTCTCTGGAGCGAAGGAGAGCTGAAAGTACCGGGAGAGACGGGCAAGGTCCTGCGGCTGCACGCCTTCCACGTCCTGCAGACCCTCTCGCCGCACACCGCCGAGCTCGATGCCGGCGTCCCCGCCCGCGGCCTGCACGGCGAGGCGTACCGGGGCCACGTCTTCTGGGACGAGCTGTTCGTCCTGCCCTTCCTGGACCTCCACCTCCCCGAGACCGCCCGCGCCCTGCTGATGTACCGGCACCGACGGCTCCCCGCGGCCCGGGAGGCCGCTCGCCGGGCCGGGGCGAAGGGAGCCATGTTCCCCTGGCAGAGCGGCAGTTCCGGCACCGAGGAGACCCAGCGCCTGCACCTCAATCCACGCTCCGGCCGCTGGCTGCCGGACCACTCCCACCTCCAGCACCACGTGGGGTCGGCCATCGCCTGGAACGTGTGGCAGTACGGGTTGGCCACCGGCGACGCCGGATTCATGCACGGCCCGGGCGCCGAACTCCTGCTGCACACGGCCCACTTCTGGGCGGACACGGCGACGTGGGACACCAACCTCGGCCGCTACCGGATCCGCGGCGTCGTCGGACCGGACGAGTACCACGACGCCTACCCGGACGCCGCCGATCCCGGCATCGACGACAACGCCTACACCAACGTCACCGCCGCCTGGGTGCTGGCCCGCGCCCTCGACCTGTACGGGGAGCTCCCTACCGCCCGACGCGCCGAGCTCCTCACGCAACTGGGCATCGGCCCCGACGACCTCACCGTCTGGGAGGACGTCTCCCACCGCCTGTACGTGCCGTTCCACCGCGACGTGATCAGCCAGTTCCACGGCTACGGCGACCTTGACGAGCTCGACTGGGACGGCTACCGCGCCCGCTACCACGACATCCGCCGCCTGGATCGCATCCTGGAAGCCGAAGGCGACACGCCCAACCGCTACCAGGCGTCCAAGCAGGCCGACACCCTCATGCTCGGGTACCTCTTCCGCCCCGCAGAGCTGGAGCAACTCTTCCTTCGGCTCGGACACCGCCTTGACGACGGCCTCTGGCGCCGGACGGTGGACC
This sequence comes from Streptomyces sp. NPDC037421, assembly GCF_055602105.1. NCBI lineage: Bacteria > Bacillati > Actinomycetota > Actinomycetes > Kitasatosporales > Streptomycetaceae > Streptomyces > Streptomyces sp. NPDC037421. The sequence goes on along the minus strand of NZ_JBVJWV010000001.1, from coordinate 735,458 downwards.
ACTACCTGCGGCGCACCTGCCACGGCTCCACGCTGAGCAGCCTCGTCCACGGCTGGGTCCTGGCCCGGGAGCAGGGCCCGGACGCCTGGCGCTACTGCCAGGAAGCCCTGCTCGGTGACATCACGGACGTCCAGGGCGGCACCACGGGCGAGGGGATCCACCTCGGTGCCATGGGCGGCACCCTGGACCTCGTCGAGCGCGGCATCGTCGGACTCGAGCCCCACGACGACGGCCTGCACATCGACCCGGTGCCCCTCTCCGAAGTGCCCGGTTCCTCGTTCTCGATCTCCTACCTGGGGCACCGGGACATCCGCATCCGGTTCCGGCCCGGACGGCTCGGCATCAGCGTTCCTCCGTCACTTCTGGGCCCGGTGCCCCTGGTCCTGCCCGGAGACCGGCACGAACGCATTTCCGCAGGCCAGGAGCGGTGGTTCCGGCTACCCAAGGGTTGATCGGCAGTCGCCGCATGCTCGCGTGGCGCTGCGTGCGCAATGCGCACACTGTGGATGTATCAGCCGTCGGAAGGATGAGCGGAATGGACAGGCAGCAAGAGGCTCCGCGGATCGTGGTGGGCGTCGACGGATCGCCCTCGTCCCAGGCCGCGCTGCGCTGGGCGGTCCGGTACGCAGGGCTGGTGAGCGGGCGAGTGGAGGCGGTCGCGGCATGGGACCTCCCCGGTGCCGCATCATGGTCGGCCCCAGCGGTGGACACCACGTTCGACGAGGAGGAGGCCGAGCGACGTCTGGTCGAGGAGGTCCGCTCGGTCCTCGGTGAGGACGGCGCCTCCTCCGTGCACCAGCGCCTGGTACGCGGCAATCCAGTAGACGTCCTGGTGGATGCGGCAGACGGCGCGGACATGCTGGTCGTGGGCAGCCGTGGTCGCGGCGGCTTCAGCCGAGCCCTGCTCGGTTCGGTGAGCCACCAGACGGCGCTCCACGCACCGTGCCCGATCACCATCGTCCGGGCGGACATCCCCGTCGAATAGCTCCACCTCGGGCTGGCGCATAACCTCACGGAATGGTGCAGAGCGAGGCAGGCGACGTCGACGGCTACCTGACCGAGGTTCCCGAGGAGCGCAGGGGCGCATTGGCCAAGGTGCGGCAGCTGTGCCGTGAAGAGTTGGTCGGCTTCGACGAAGTCATGGCTTACGGGATGCCCGCGTACGAGCGCGACGGCGCCTGCGAGATCGCGTTTGCCAGCCAGAAGCAGTACATCTCCTTCTATCTCATGCGCAGTGACGTTCGCGAAGCGTTCGAGGAACGGCTGGCCGAGCAGGACATGGGCAAGGGGTGCCTGCGGTTCCGCAGGCCGGCGAGCATCGACTTCGACCTGCTGCGGGACCTCCTCAAAGCGACGGCTGCCCGGCCCGGGAAGGTCTGCTGAGGCTCCCGTCCCCCCTCGCCGTGGTCATCGGCGGCCCGGCGCGTGGTGAACGGTGTTTCCGGCATGGTCCTGAGCAGGACGGACACAGTCCTGCCGCAGGCCAGGCAGCCACTCAGTACCGGGACCTGGGCCGATCGGCCCCGCGTGAATGGCCCCCTCGGCACTGCGGTCTTCCTGGCCTACTGCGTGATCGTGGAACCCAGACGCCAATCCGGCGCCGCCTTCCGAAGAGGGTGACCACGATGCAGCGCATTCGGATCCAGACCCGGCCCAAGCAGCCCCACAGGCCCGCGCCGCTGGATCTGCGCACGCCGTCCGGCCGCCCCCTGCCGTACTGATCCCTGCTGATACGCAGCCCCGGAGGACGTCATGGGACACACGCGACGCGTCGTACCGTTCACCGAGCTCAGCCGAGGCGACATCGGCAGGGTCGGCGGCAAGAACGCCTCCCTCGGAGAGCTGACCAGACGGCTGACCGATGCCGGCCTGCGTGTGCCGCCCGGTTTCGCCACGACCGCCGACGCCTACGAGGAACTGCTCGACGGACACGGTCTGCGTACCCGCATCCAGGAGCAGCTCGACCGGCTCCACGACGGTGTCGCGCTCGAAGACGTCGGAGCGGGCATCCGCTCAATGATCATGGGCGAGACCCTGCCCGAAGCCCTGACGGCCGAGATCATCACGGCGTACGAGGAGCTCGGCCGGGAGCTGGGCCGCTCCGACCCGGAGGTCGCCGTACGCAGCAGCGCCACCGCCGAAGACCTGCCGGAGGCCAGCTTCGCCGGCCAGCAGGAGACCTACCTGAACGTGAGCGGCACCGTGCGGCTGCTGGACGCTGTGCACCGCTGCTTCGCCTCTCTCTACACCGACCGCGCGATCGACTACCGGGAGCGGATGGGCTTCGACCACCTCCAGGTCGCCCTGTCCGTCGGCGTCCAGGTAATGGTCCGCTCCGACCTCGCCGGGGCAGGGGTGATCTTCACCCTCGACCCGGAGAGCGGCTTCCCGAACGTCGTCGTGGTGAGCGCGGCGTGGGGGCTGGGCGAGACAGTGGTCAGCGGGCAGACCGATCCCGACGAGTACACCGTTTTCAAGCCCGGCCTCAAGGACCCGGCCCTGAACCCCGTCATCGACGTGCGGATCGGCGCCAAGCGTCGCAAGGCCGTCTACGCGGAGCTCGGGCTGACCGACACCGTCGACTCCACCCCCGAGGAACAGGCCCGGCGGGTCCTGACCGACGCCGAGGTGCGGCAGCTCGCCGAATGGGCCCTCGCCGTCGAGGAGCATTACGGCTGTCCGATGGACCTGGAGTGGGCGAAGGACGGCATCACCGGCGATCTGGCGATCGTGCAGGCGCGACCCGAGACCGTGCAGTCCCGCCGCCGCACCGCGACCCTGCGCCGCTGCCGTCTGACCGCCGTTCCGGGCGATGCCCTGGTCGAAGGAATCGCGGTGGGCGAAGCCATCGGAGCGGGTGCGGTATGCCGCATGGACACGCCGGTGGACCTGGAACGCTTCCCGGCCGGAGCAGTGCTCGTCACCGCGATCACCGACCCGGACTGGGAACCGGTCATGAAGCGTGCCGCGGCCATCGTCACCGACCACGGCGGCCGCACCTCACACGCCGCGATCGTGAGCCGGGAACTCGGCGTACCGGCGGTCGTCGGCACCGGGAACGCCACCGAGGTGCTGCGAGACGGGGCCGACGTCACCGTCTCGTGCACCGAGGGCAGCCGGGGCAAGGTCTACGAGGGCCGCCTCCCCTACGAGGAGACCCAGATGGACCTCGCCGTTCTCCCCGCCACCCGAACCCGCGTGATGCTCAACCTCGCCGACCCGTCCGCTGCCTTCCGCTGGTGGCGGCTGCCTGCGGACGGGGTGGGCCTGGCCCGTCTGGAATTCATCGTCGCGCACCAGGTCAAGGTCCACCCCATGGCCCTCCTGCACCCGGAGCGTCTGGATCCCGCCGACCGCTGCGCCATCGACCAACTCACCGAGGGCTACCTCGACCGCGGCCGGTACTTCACCGACCGCCTCGCGTATGGCATCGCCCGGATCGCCGCCTCCCGCTGGCCCGACCCCGTCGTCGTCCGCACCAGCGACTTCAAGACCAACGAGTACGCCAAGCTCCTCGGCGGCCGTTCCTTCGAACCGGTGGAGGCCAACCCGATGATCGGTTGGCGTGGCGCGAGCCGCTACTACAGCGACGGCTACCGGGAGGGCTTCGCCCTCGAATGCCAGGCCCTGCGCCGGGTGCGCGAGGAGATGGGCCTGACCAACGTCATCGTGATGATCCCGTTCTGCCGCACGTTGGAAGAGGCCGACAAGGTCCTGGAGGTAATGGCGGCTGAAGGCCTCCGGCGAGGCGAGAACGGCCTCAAGGTCTACGTGATGGCCGAGATCCCGGCCAACATCCTCCTCGCCCAGGACTTCGCCGAGCGCTTCGACGGTTTCTCCATCGGCAGCAACGACCTCACCCAGCTCACCCTCGGTGTCGACCGCGACTCCGAAGCCCTCGCCCACGTCTTCGACGAGAACGACCCGGCCGTCACCGACCTCATCCGGATCCTCCTCCCACGGGTCCAGACCCTGGGACGCCCGGTGGGCCTGTGCGGTCAGCGTCCCAGCGACGACCCCGCCTACGCCGCCTTCCTCGTCCGCGTTGGAATCGACTCGATCTCCGTCGCCCCTGACAGCTTCGCAGCCGTCAAGCAGCACGTCGTCGCCGCCGAGGAGAGCCGCTACGGAGAGGACCGGATGGTCCCCACAGGGATCCGTCCGGCCCAAGCGGACCAGCCATCGGCCGCGTGACAGTGGCATCAGCAACGCACCATGGAACCAAGGAGCACCCGCCATGAGCACCAAGCGAGTTCTGGTCGCCTACGGGACCAAGCACGGAGCCACCGCAGGGATCGCCGAACAGATCGCGGTGACCCTCCGAGAGGACGGTCTCGACGCCGTCGTCCTGCCCGCCGACGACGTCCACGACGTCCGCGCCTACGACGCCGTCGTCCTCGGGGGCTCCCTCTACGCCGGCCACTGGAGCACCAAGGCCAAGCACTGCGCCGAACGCAACGCCGACTCCCTGCGGCACCGCCCCGTGTGGATGTTCAGCAGCGGCCCACTCGACCGCTCCGCCGAGGAACACGACATCCCTCCGGTCTCCGCGGTCGCCCGGGAAATGCAGCTGGTCGGAGCACGCGAGCACATGACCTTCGGCGGCAGCATCACGGCCCACACTCCGGGCTTCCTCGCCAAGGCACTGACCCACCAGGGCAAAGGCGGAGACTTCCGCAACCCCGAGCGGATCCAGAACTGGGCCCACCACATCAGCGCCGAGCTCGCCGCCTGAAGGGACGGCCCGGCTCGGCACGCACCAGCACGGAGGCGTGCCATGCACCACCGGACGCAAGGGACGGGGGCCAACCCGCTCAGGCGTGATGCCGACCGCACCCGGACCCGTATGCATGCCGCCTTCGCGCTGACCTGCTTGCTGGCAATCGTCGTCGGCTTCGCCCTCGGGCGGGCCGCCTGGACCGACGGCAACCACACCGCCGAAGACGTAGCGCGCCACCGGCACAACGTGACGGCCACCACGGTCAGCGAGACCACCTACCGAGCCGGAGACGAGCCGAGCAGCCGGCCGATATCCATCGCGACCGCCACATGGCACTACCCCACGCAGCGCCGGCACACGGAAACCATCCCTGTTCCAGGAGGAACCCGGAACGGCGACACGGTCCCCGTGTGGGTCGACGACAACGGCAAGGAGACAACCGCGCCGCCCGGCCAAGCCGACGTCGCTCTGAACGCAGTGGGCATCGGCACCGGAGCTCTGGCCGGGATCGTGCTCGTCGGCGGCGCCCTCGTCGCCGTGCGCCTGCGTATCGTGGACGCGCGCAGTGCAAGGGCCTGGGAATCCGAGTGGTCAGGCATTGAGCCCCTCTGGTCCGGACGCCTGCGCCCCGGACAGGGAGCCGGCGATGACTGAGACCGCCGCCGGCCGGGACCTCACGCCGGACACCGCGCCGGATCCCCTGGAACCGCTTCCCCTGCTCCGTCGCGAGCTCCACACCGGCCCTCTGGGCCTGTCGAGCCGGGAAGCGGCACGCCGACTGGCCGTCTACGGCCCGAACGAGGTCCGCCGCACCGCCCGGACGAGCGTCCTGAGGGAACTGCTGCGGCAGCTGGTCCACCCGCTGGCCCTCCTGCTGTGGGCGGCGGCGGCCCTCGCCTTCATCGCCGCCATCGAGGTGCTCGGCTGGGCGATCGTCGCGGTCATCCTCGTCAACGCCGGATTCGCCCTCGTCCAGGAACGCCAGGCTGAGAAGGCCGTCGAAACCCTGGCCCAATACCTCCCCGCGCAGGCCCAGGTGATCCGCGACGGGCAGCCACAGCACGTCCCCGCTCGGGACCTGGTCCCCGGGGATCTCATCGCCCTTGACGAGGGCGCTCGGGTACCCGCCGACGCGCGCCTGACCGAGGGGGGAATCGAGGCCGATCTCTCGATGCTGACGGGCGAATCCACGCCCGTCGAGCGTGTGGCCGGCCCGGGTCTGGAAGGTCTTTCGCTGCTGCAGGAGCCCAACCTCGTCTTCAGCGGTACCACCGCCACCGAGGGGCAGGCGCGGGCGATCGTCTTCGCCACCGGAGACCACACCGAGCTCGGCCGGATCGCCGCCCTCAGCCAGCGCACCCGCCGCGAACCCAGCCCGCTGGAAACGCAGGTCAAGAAGGTCGCCTGGCTGATCGCCGCCGTCGCGGTCGCCATGGGAGCCGTCTTCCTGGTGCTGGGCGTCGCGGTCGGGCTGCCGCTCACCGATTCGCTGATGTTCGCGATCGGCTTGCTCGTTGCCAACGTACCGGAAGGGCTGCTGCCCACCATCACCTTGGCGCTCGCCGTCGGCGTACGGGTCCTCGCCCGTCAAGGCGCCGTGATCAAGCGGCTGAGCGCCGTGGAGACCCTCGGATCCACCAACGTCATCTGCACGGACAAGACCGGCACCCTCACCCGCAACCAGATGCGCCTCCATTCCACATGGACCCCGCCGCATGAGTCTGCAAGCGGTTCGGAGACCGCCGAACTGGTCCGTGCGGCGGCCCAGTGCACCACCGTCACCCGCGAAAGCGATGGCCGGCTGCACGGTGACCCGACCGAGATCGCGCTGGTCGAGGGAGCCGCGCAACACGCCGCGCCGGTCGACCCGGCCGACCGCGATGCCCACCGACGATCCTGCTTCCGCTTCGACCCGCGGATGCGCCGCATGTCGGTGATCCAGGCCGGGGACAACGGCAGCCACCACGTGATCGTCAAGGGGGCACCGGAAGCCGTCCTGGCGCTCTTGGCCGAAGGAGAGCCGACCGGCGGGGCCCAGGATGCCGCCGACACCCTGGCCGCGGACGGTATGCGCGTGCTGGCCGTCGCGGTACGCGAACTGCCGCCCGGCACAGCAGCACCGCCGCAGCGGCAGGACGCCGAGAGGGACCTGCACCTGCTCGGACTGGTCGGCCTGTACGACCCGCCGCGCCCCGAGGTCGCCGCCGCAGTCCAGCGTTGCCACGATGCGGGCCTCACCGTCCACATCGTCACCGGCGACAACGGAGCCACCGCCGCCGCCGTGGCCCGCGCCGTCGGCATCGGTACACCGAACCTCCAGGTGGTCGCTCAGTCCGAGGCGATCGATGACCACGAGCTCGACCGCCTCCTCCGCCAGGACGGCACGGAGATCGTCTTCGCCCGCTCCTCGCCCGAGACCAAGCTGAAAGTGGCCGATGCCCTGCGTGCGCACGGGCAGATCGTGGCCATGACAGGCGACGGCGTGAACGACGCTCCGGCCCTGCACCGTGCCCACATCGGCGTGGCCATGGGGCTCTCGGGCACCGATGTCGCCCGCGAGGCGTCGACCATGGTCCTCACCGACGACAACTTCGCCACCATCGTCACGGCCATCGAGTCCGGCCGCCGCGTTTACGACAACGTCCGCAAGTTCATCGTCTACATCTTCGCCCACCTCACCCCCGAGGTCGTGCCCTTCCTCGTGTTCGCCCTCTCCGCCGGGGCCGTACCGCTGCCGCTGACCGTCCTGCAGATCCTCGCCATCGACCTGGGGACTGAGACCCTTCCCGCCCTCGCCCTCGGCCGCGAGCCCGCCGAGCCGGGGATCATGTCCCGGCCGCCCCGACCCAGTTCCCAAAGCGTCATCAACAAGGACATGCTCATTCGCAGCTGGGGCTGGCTCGGCACCGTCTCAGCCGCCCTCGTCATGACCGCCTTCTTCTACGTCCTGTGGCGCGCCGGCTGGCACCCCGGCGACCCCACCGGACCCGGGACCCCGCTCCACCACGCCTATCTCACCGCGACCACCGCCACCTTCGCGGGCATCGTCACCTGCCAGGTCGGCACGGCCATCGCCGCCCGAACCGACCACGCCGCGCTGCGCGACATCGGCTTCTTCACCAACCCGCTGCTCCTGGCCGGCATCGCCTTCGAACTCGTCTTCACCGCGGCGCTCGTGTACGCGCCGCCGCTCCAAAACCTCTTCGGTACCGCCGCCCTCCCGCTGGACGTGGTCCTCCTCCTCGCCGCCTTCCCGCCGATGGTCTGGGGAACCGACGAGGTCCGGCGCTGGGCCCGACGCCGACACCACCGCTACTCCTGATCCGACCGGAGGCACACCATGTCGCACACGAGCGAATGGAAGACCCACCTCTACCTCTTCGAGGAAGAGCACACGACCAAGGTCCGCGTCGAACTCGACACCGGAACCACCCGCCTCACGGGCCACGGCACGGCGCGCTGCAACCCGACGGACAAGGACGTGCCCGAGATCGGTGGCGAACTCGCGGCCGCCCGGGCACTGGAGAACCTGGCGGAACAGCTCAAGCGCACCGCCTACGGAGACATGGCAGCGGCGGGGGCCGCACCGCAGAGCGCTCCCCTCACGGCCTACGACCTTGGGTGAGCGGGCGGCTGTGCGGCAGCGGGCTCAGACTGGACCCATGGGTGACGGGCCGGCGATCGAGCTGACCGGGCTGACCAAGCGGTACGGGCCGGTGGTGGGCGTCGACCGGCTGAGCCTCATGGTGAGATCGGGTGAGGTGTTCGGCTTCCTCGGGCCGAACGGCGCGGGCAAGACGACCACGCTGCGGTGCCTCACCGGATTGCTCCGGCCGAGTGAGGGACGTGTTCGGGTGCTCGGGCTGGACCCGATCGCTGATCACCGCCGGGTGGCCCCGCAGCTGGGGTACCTGCCGGGTGAATTGCGCCTGTACCCGGAACTCTCCGGAGCGGAGACGCTCGATCTGCTGTCCTCGCTCCAGGGAGCACCTGTGCCTCGCCGCGGCGAGCTGTGCGATCGGCTGGGGCTGACGTCCGCGGTCCTCGCCCGTCCCGTCGGGGGTTACTCGCGGGGCATGAAGCAGAAGCTCGGGCTGGTGCAGGCGATGCAGCATGATCCGCATCTGGTGGTGCTGGACGAACCGACCGAGGGGCTGGACCCGTTGGTCCAGGAGACGTTCTTCGCGTTGCTGGGCGAGGTGGCCGCCGCCGGACGTACCGTCCTGCTTTCCAGCCACATCCTGCCGGAGGTGCAGCGCACGTGCGGGCGGGTGGCGATCATCCGGGACGGACGACTGGTCACGGTCCAGAGCGTGGCCGGCCTTCGCGAGGCCCGTGCCCGACGCATCAGGCTGTCCTTCGCGGACGGGCAGGGAGCACGGCCACTGGGCGAGGCAGAGCGTTGGGCCCCGCGCTGGCAAGGGGACCGAGTGGAGATGCTCGTACCGCCGAGCGAGGTAGTGGGCGCGCTGCGCACACTGCTCGGACTGGCGGTGGCCGACGTCACGGTGGAGGAAGCCGGGCTGGACGAGGCATTCATGGACCTGTATCGCAATGGCGCTGTGCGGGAGGAGCCGTGAGACGGCAGTGGCCGCTGCTGTGGCTCGCCCTGTACCGGCGGCGCCGGATGCTGGGCGCCCTGCTCGTCGGGATGGTCGTCTTCGAGGCGCTCATCGTCGTGGTCGCCAACGCGGTCCCGCCCGGTCAGCTTTTCTCGGCGGGCGGGAAGGGACCGCCCTCGGCCTACCGGGCCTTCAGCGGGTCCAGCGGCGACGTGTCGATCGCCAGCTACCCCGGGCTGCTGGGTGCCGGGCTCACCCACCCGTTCTGGATCGCCATGCAGCTCACCGCGATCGGTTCGCTTGCCGCGGCCGCGGTGGCCGCGGACGTGGAATCCGGGACCGTGGAACTCGTCATGGTGCGTCCCGTCAGCCGGACCCGGCTGCTGGCCGAGCGAACGGCCGCACTCGTACTCGCGGCCGTGGCCCTGAACCTGGCAGCGACCCTCACGGTCGCGGTGGGGGTGGCTCTGTCGCCGGACATCCACCGGGCGGTGCCGATCGGCGGAGTGTTCGCCGCCGGGGTCATGGGCCTCGGCTTCGCCCTGTGCCTGATCGGGCCGGCGATGGCCGTATCGGCGGCGGGACGACGGCGGGCCCAGGTGGTCGGCGCGACCATCGCGATCGGAGCCGTGGGATTCGCCGTCAACTTCATCGCTCTGGCATGGGCCCCGGCAGCCCCGCTGAGGTTCCTGAGCCCGTTCCACTACTACGCCCCGGGCGACGCCTTGGCCAAAGGCGGCGTGCTCTGGCCCCAGCTCGGGATCCTTGTCGGAGCGGGAGTGGTGGGCATCCTGCTGGCGCATCTACTGCTCCAACGCCGAGACCTCGCGCCGTGAGCGGAGTAGCCATTGAGCGGCTACACGTCTCTCAACAACGGTTTCTACTCTCGGATTTCCAGGACCTCGGTCAACGGGCGGCGGGGTGTGTCGGGGCCAGCGGGGCCGTAGCCGAGGCGGAAGACCATCTGCACGTGTCCCATGGCCGCGACCGGGTCGCGGACCGTCCAGCGCAACTCCGGCCATTCCAGGGGATGGGACGTCATCGACGTGGCGAGGCCGTCGGCGGTGGCCTGCAGGAGGACCCGCTCCATTGCCTGGCCGGCGCGCAGCCAGTCGGCTCTCGTGTCCTCTGAGGTGCTCAGCAGAGCCAGCTGCGGTCTCTTCTCGAACACGGCCCAGCCGCGATCCGGTATGGGGTTGGCCCAACCGAAGTCGCGTACGGGGGTGCGGCCGCCGGAACCCTTCGGCCCGAATGCGGCGGCGGGAATGCCGTCACTACGCGTGCCCGAAGCGTCCTGCGTGTGGGAGGTCCAGGCCGTGGTTTCCGCCCGGGCGAGCGGATCGATCTCCTCGCGGTGTTCAGCGTCCCGTACCAGCCCGAGCACGGTGTCGATGTGCCAGGTGTCCGGGACGGTGAGGCGGCAGCCTTCCAGGTGGGCCGCGGCCCACAGACCGTCCAGGAGCGCGGTCGGCACCGGCTCCTCGCTGAAGGGGTACCGGCTGGTGTGCCGGCGCCGGACGGCGTCGTGCAGGGAGGCCAGCTCGCGGTCCGCCCCTGCGGTTTCGTCGATGGTCACCGTGGCGAGCAGCCACAGTTCAGCGTCGTCGGGCAAGAGCTGCACGCGGACGGGGAGACCGATCCAGGCTGCGGACACGCGCAGGTTGAACAGGGCCGCAGCGCAACCGAGGTGGAGGCTGCGGTGAACCGGGTCGGTTCGGGTCATGGCGCGTTCCGGATCGCCGTACAGGGAAAGTGCACCCGTGCCGACATGGAATACGAACTTCCACGGCTGGGCGTTGTGCATGGACGGGGCGGTGACGGCGTCGCCGACGAGCTGGATGACGGTGTCGGGGTCGAGGTGTGTTGCGGTCACGGGACTGGTCCTGTCTGTGCGGCCTCAGTCGTGCGCCACGACGGCGACCGGTGAGGTGGCGTGGTGCATCACCGCGTGGGTGATGGGACCGATGCGGGCACCGAGTGCCGGACGGCGGATGCGCCGGCCGACCACGACGAGTGCCGCGCCGGATGCGGCGTCCAGGATCTGGATGGCGGGCTGGCCGATGACGATGCGTGCGTCGACGGCGAGTTGCGGGTACTTCTGCTCCCAGGGGCTCAGGAGCCCGCGGAGCGTGGCCTTGAGTCCGTCGGCCATCTCCTTCTCGACACCGGGATCGAGGGCGGGAGCGTAGGAGAAGACCGGTGGGAGCGACCAGCCGTGTACGACGACGAGTGGGCAGGACCGCCGGTCCGCTTCCTCGCAGGCGAAGGCGAGGAGCCGGTCGCAGTTGCTGCGCAGGTCCACACCGAGCACCACCGGTCCGGCATCGTCCGCGTGGCGGGGCGGATGCTCTTCGCCGTCGATCGAGCGCACGAGGACGACGGGTGTCTCGGTCTCGGGGATCGTCGCCGAGCCGGTCGAGCCCACGATGAACCCGGCGACGGTGCCGAGCCCTCGTGAGCCGAGGACGAGCAGGTCCGCCTCGGCTGCGGCGGAGGCGAGGACCTTGGAGGCCGCGAGCCCTTTCGTGCCGCGGGTGCTGATGCCGAGCGTGGGGTGTTCGCGCAGCAGCCGGTCCCGCGTGAGCGAAAGGAGGTCCTCGGCCCACTGCGGACGCGGTTCGGGGGGCGGCGCGGCGAAGGGCCCGTACTGTGCCCAGTCCTCCGCGTGGACGAGTTCCAAAGCCGCGCCCCGCAGTTCGGCCTCGTTGGCGGCCCAGTCGGCTGCGGCGCTGCCGGCGCTCGATCCGTCCAGACCTACCGTGATCAGGTTCGACATGATGTTCCTCCAAGGGGCGAATGGTCGGCTTCTTTCAGGCTCTTCCGCTTGCCGTGCCCCTGGGAAGGTCCGAGCGGTCCAACCGGGGGCCGTTCGGCCCTCCTCGCCCGCTCAGCTCTGTTCGGCCTCAGCGCAGGCGAGTCTGTTGTCGACGTCGACGACCCCGTCGACGCTCTGGCAGAGGCGGACCACCACGGGCAACAGTCCCGGCTGCGGCACGGTGCCACTGAGCGTCACCAAGCCGTCGTCGACTTCGACGGTGATGGCCGAAGGAGCGAGGTGGAGTGTCCGGGTGAGAACGTCCTCGAGGATCTCTTCCTGTATCGCGTGATCGCGGCGGAGGAAGAGCTGGATCAGATCGCTGCGACTGAGGATGCCGACCAGGCGGCCTTCTGCATCGACCACCGGCAGCCGCTTGACCCGGTGCCGCTGCATGACGTGGGCCGCGCGCACCACGCTCCACTCGGGCCGTGCCGTGACGGCCGGGCTCGTCATCAGCTCCTCGGCTGTTGCCGCACCACCGGCGGGCCGCCGCCGGAGAAGGTCGGCTTCGGAGACGACACCGACTGGGTGCCCGGATTCGTCGATCACCGGCATGGCGGTGATGTCGAACTCCTTCAGGAGCCGGGCGATCTCTTTGAACGCGGTCGCGCGCCGGACAGTGACGACGCTGGGCGTCATCAGGTCAACGACACTGCGATGCCTCATGGCGGTCGTGCCCTCATGCGGAGACGGTGGCGGTGAAATCCGACTTGACGTCGACGACCCCCGGTACGGTGCCGGCGGCGCGTACGACGATGTCTTCCATCGCGGGGTCCGGCAGCGAACCGGTGAGGTAGGCGATGCCGTTGGCGACGTGGACGTGCACCTCGGCGGGGCCGTGCGCGTGGACGTGTGCTTCGGAGGGAATCTGCGGGAGCAGCTGGTACATGATCAGTTCGCGGATCTCGGCGCCGATGTCCTCGTCCGGGCGCAGGAAGACCTTGAGCAGGTCGCCGCGGCTGACGACGCCGACGAGGCGCCCGTCGCCGTCGACCACGGGAAGGCGCTTGAGGTGTCGGCGGGCCATCAGACGCGCCGCGGTGGGGATGGTGGCGTCCTTCGTGACGGTCACGGCCGGGCGGGTCATCAGCTGCTCGGCCGTGGTGTCGTGAGCCGTTTCGGTGCCCTGGGGCTTGAGCAGCAGGTCGGCTTCGGAGACGACGCCTACCACCTGTCCGTGGTGGTCCAGGACCGGGAGGGCGCTGACGTTCCACATCCGCAGCTCTTCCACGATGTCCTTGAACGCGGTTCCCCGGTCGACGGAGATCACGGCGTGCGTCATGACGTCCTCGACGTTGCGCAGGTGCTTCATGGTCTTCCTCCTCGATGGGACTGCCGGTACTCGCGATGGTGTGCAGGGCGGCCTTCCTGTGGGTAGGGCCGTCCGGGGCCCGAGGCGGTCCGGCCGGCCCTGGTGGGCCCCGCCCAGGGGTGGTTCCATGGAAGTGCGGAAAGGGTCCTTGCGAGGATGCGGAGAAGCGGCCGAGCGCCGTGCACCGCACAATCGGGATCCGCGAGAAGCGGGCGGACTCTTTCCGCCCTTGCTGTCTGCCTCGCACCGCCGTTCACCGGTTCCCGGTCCTTCACTCGTGGGCGATGACGGCCACGGGGGCTGCTGCGTGGTGCAGGACGGCGTGGGCGGCCGAGCCCAGGTGGGGGCCGAGGGGAGAGCGGCGCACATGGCGTCCCACGACGACGAGTCCCGCGCCCTGCGAGGCCCGGACGAGATGCTCGCCCGCCGATCCCATGAAGACGTCGTGGCTGACGTTCACGCTGGGGAACTTGTGCTGCCAGGGCAACAGCGTGTCCTCCACCATGTGTGTGACGCTCCTGCCGATGTCCCGTTCGTTGTCCGGGTCGAAGAACGGGACGTAGCTGTAGGCGGCCGGCATCTTCCAGCTGTGGACGGCCCGCAACGGGGCAGTCGCGCCGGGCCGCCTCTTCGAAGGCGAAGGCGAGTACCCGGTCGCACGCTTCGTGGATGTCGACGCCCACGACGACCTCGGCTGCGAATCCGGTGCCCGGGCCGTCCGGGTCGTCGGCGACGCGGACGAGGACGATCGGGGTGTCGGTCGCGGCCACGGTGGACATCGCCACCGAGCCGACGATGAATCCGACCAGGCCGCCCAGGCCGCGCGATCCCAGAACCAGCAGCCCGGCGTCGGCGGCCTCGGCCGCGAGGGCGGCGGCCGGCCGTGCTGTCAGGCAGCGTGTCGTGATCTCCAGCTGCGGGTGGCGCCCGTGCAGTTCCTGAGCGGCTTCGGTCAGGGCCTGATCCGCCCAGCGATCTACGTCCTGGCGGCCCACACCGGGGAACACCGGGTCCAGGGGCCAGTCGACGGCGTGCACGAGACGTAGCGGCACCTGCCTCAGGGCGGCTTCCTGCGCGGCCCAGCGTGCTGCTGCCCGGCTCTCGCCGGAGCCGTCGACTCCGACGCTCACGTGGTTCTTCATTGCTCCCGTTCCCTTCGTGCGGTCCGGCGCTCATCACCAGGGCATTGCGTGCCTGGCATGGTCCGCGGGGGTTGCCGTGTCGTCGGTGCGGGCGGTGACACGAGATGCCACCGCGACGACCCCGTCGAGCCGTTCGACGAGGCTGAGAAGTGCGGGGAGCTGACTGCGGCGCTCGACCTGGCCGTCCAGGGTGACGATGCCGTCCACCACGTGGACGTCGACGTCACCGGCGGGCACACCGAGCACGTCCGTGAGGACGTCGTCGGTGACACGTCGGCGTATCTCGGAGTCCGGCCGCAGGAACATGCGCAGCAGGTCCCGGCGGGTGACGATGCCGACGAGCCGGTCCTCCACGTCCACGACGGGGAGGCGTTCGATACTCCGGCGGGTCATCAGCCGCGCGGCGTCAGCCGCTGTCTCTTCGGCATGGACGGTGATCGCGGGCGCGGACATGACCTCCCCCGCGGACGGCGGCCCAGCTGCCGTGCTCTTCTGCTCGGCGGGATGGGAGCCAGACACCGTGTGTGCCAGCAGGTCCGTCTGCGAGACGACGCCCACCACGCGGTCCTCGTCGTCCAGGACGGGGACTCCGGAGACGTCGTACTGGGCGAGGAGCTTCGCGACGTCCTTGAAGGCCGTACCCGGGGCCACGGAGACGACCTCGTCGGTCATCAGGTCCGCCACCTTGAGATGCTTCATGAGGGCCTCCTGCTCTGCCGTGTCACGCGAGGCTGGTGTCCGGTGTGGGTGTGCCCCCACCATCCGTCGCCGACCGCTGGTGAGCGAGGGCCGAACGGTCCCGTCCAGGGACCGTTCGGGGTCCGGGGTGCCGGGCGTGATGATGGGGACCTTTGGTCCCGCCTGCGGCCCCGGGCGGCCCTCTTCCCAGAGCGTCAACGGTGCCAGCGTGAGGGGTGTCCCTCATCGGCTTCTCGGTTGGGAGGAATCGTGGAAAGCACATTCCGCACCCCGGACACCAGCTCGGTCACGGTCGGCGTGGACGGCTCGGAATCGGCGCGCGTCGCTGCTCTGTGGGCGGCCAAGGAAGCCGTCCGCCGAGGCCGTCCCCTGCACATCGTCTACGGCGCCGACACCGACGGGAGAGCCTTGTACCTGTCGGCGGAGACCATCGAACGGGTCCGCATCAATGGTCGGGAGCTCCTGGACGACACCGTGAAGGCGGTGTCGGCCGAGTACCCGGGGCTGAACGTGACCACTGAGTTCAGCCGCGCGGGCGCCGTCGACAGCCTGCACCGGGCCGGCGGGCTCCACGGCACGGTCGTCGTGGGCAACCGCGGCCTGGGCGGGTTCAATTCCCTCATGCTCGGCTCGGTCGGGCTGGAAACCGCGGCCATCGCCATGACCCCCGTCATCGTCGTCCGTCGCATCGACGGGGCCGAGGAGACCGGCACGGTCCTCGCAGCGATCCGCGATGAGCACGACCTCTTGATCGCCCGGTACGCGGCCCGGGAAGCCGAACTGCACAAGGCCTCCCTGCGGCTGCTTCACGTGTGGAACGTGCTCCAGTCCGTCGGTGAGGTGGTCAGCATGCTCGACGGCATCGACGAGATCGCCAGCGGCCACGCAGAGACCCTTAGGGCCGTCACGGACGTGGTCCGCGACGAGTTCCCCGACCTGGACGTTCAGGCCGATGCGGAGAAGAGCATCTCCGTGGCCGGTGTCCTGGTCGAGGCGTCCCGGCACGCCGACCTGCTCGTCATGGGCGGGCGCCGGGTCCCAGGGCCCCTCGGACTCGCCCCCAACCTGGGCAAGGCCACGCACAGCCTGCTGCACCACGCCAAATGCCCCGTACTCCTCATCCCCCGTACCGGCAGCGACTTCGGGAGCCAGTCATGACCAGCCACCAGACAGGAAGCCACGACATAGTCGTGGGCATCGACCCGGACCGAAACTGGCACCTCGCCCTGGCCTGGGCCGCCGACGAAGCACAACGGCGCAGGCACCCGCTGCGCCTGGTGCTCGCGGTACCGCCCCAGCACGACACCCATCACGTCGATGACACCCCCGGCCAGACGGCCCTGAGGCAGGCCGGATCCGACAAGCTCGAACAGGCGTGCAACTGGGTGCGTGACCGCCACCCTGAAGTGAGCGTCACCGGCGATCTGCTCGGCGGCTTCCCCGTCCCCGTCCTGGGCGGCGCAGCGAGAGAAGCCCGCATGATCGTCCTCGGCTCCCGGCACCTGAGCCGCACCGCGGAGTTCTTCAGTGCCGGCTCACTCGTAGTCCCCATCACCGCCCAGGCCCATTGCCCGGTCGTCGTCGTGGGCGACGCCGAGCACATCAGCCAGCAGCCGCCCTACGTCGTCGCGGGTATCGACGGCAGCGCCTCCGCCACTGCCGCGCTGGCCTTCGCCTTCGACGAAGCCGACCTCCGGGGGGCAGCGCTGCGGGTCGTCTGTGTGTGGCAGAGGCCGCTGGTCATGCTGGACGACGAGGAGGTGGCACTGCGGGCACAGCGCACCTTGCTCTCCGAGGCCACCGCCGGACTGTCGGAGAAGTACCCGGACGTGCACGTGACGCACGAGGTGCTCACCGGCCACCCGGTCGAGGAATTGGCACGGGCCGCCGAGCACGCCCTGGCCGTCGTCGTGGGCCGCCGCGGCCGCGGCGGCTACACCGGCATGCGGATCGGATCCGTCGTCCACGGCCTCCTGCACCGCGCGCACTGCCCGGTGATCACCGTCCCCACCGGCTGAGCCCGCGATGACCAGCCGCGCGATCGACACTCCCTCCGTCGGCTCCTCGGTCCCGGCGGGACTGACGCAGGCCGAGGCCGAGCGTCGGCTGGCCCGCTACGGTCGCAACGAGGTGGCACCTCCGCGGCCCACGCCCCTCCACCGTCGGGTACTGGCACAGCTGCGTGACCCGCTGATCATGGTGCTGCTCGGCGCCGCACTCCTGACCATCGCGATCGGCGACCACCCGGACGCCATCGTCATCGGGCTGGTGGTCGTATTCAACACGACCGTGGGAGTCGCCCAAGAGGTCCGGGCGGACCGGGCGGTCGCCGCCCTCTCCGCTCTCTCAGCCCCGCACGCCCGTGTACGGCGCGACGGTGCCGCACACGAGGTGCCGGCAGCGCTGGTGGTGCCCGGTGACAGCCTGCTGCTGGGCGAGGGGGACATCGTCGCCGCGGATGCCGATCTCACCGAGGCGTCGGCTCTCCTAATGGGCGAGTCCATGCTCACCGGCGAATCGGAACCCGTCGCGAAAACTGCCGGTGACACGGTCAGCGCCGGCACCGTCGTGGTGCGCGGTCGGGGTACCGCGACCGCCACGGCCACCGGATCCTCCAGTGCCCTCGGCCGGATCGCGGCGCTCCTCGGCGGGGAACACGAGCCGACCCCACTCCAGCGCCGCCTCGCTTCCCTCGGCCGCGTTCTGGCCGCCGTCACCCTCGCCCTGTGCGTGCTCTTCTTCGCGCTGGGTCTCGTCCGCGGCCTCGGCGTGAGCACGATGGCGGTTACCGCAATCAGCCTGGCCGTCGCCGCGGTGCCCGAATCCCTGCCCGCCGTGGTCACCCTCGCCCTCGCCCTCGGGGCCCGCCGCATGGCGGCCCGCGGCGCGCTGATCCGGCGCCTTCCGGCGGTCGAGACACTCGGCTCGGTGAGCGTGCTGGCCACGGACAAGACCGGCACCCTCACCGAGGGCCGCATGGTCGTCCAGCACGTGTGGGCGCCGTCCGGAGCCGCCGACGTCTCCGGCAGCGGATACGAGCCCCACGGAGCCCTGACCCGTTCTGGACGCTCCTTGACGCCCGAGCAGCTCCGCCCGCTACAGGAGCTGCTCACCACGGCGGCACTGTGCAACGACGCGAGCCTGAAACCGCCCCAGAGCGGATCCGACATGTGGACGGCCGTGGGCGATCCCATGGAGGCCGCACTGCTGGCAGCCGCTGCCAAGGCAGGCTGTCCCGACCCGGCCGAGCTGCAAAGGGCCTGTCCCCGGATCGGAGAGGCACCGTTCGACAGCCTGCGCAAACGGATGACCACCCTCCACCATCTGCCCGACGGCAACGTCCTGGTCTGCCTCAAGGGGGCGCCCGAGGCCGTCCTGGCCCCCACGGTGCTCGCCGAGCCGCCCGAGGTCCTGGACCAGGCCCGCCGACGGGCAGCCGAGCTGGCCTCGCACGGATTCAGGGTCCTGGCGGTGGCAGGCACCGAACGGCTCCAGTGGAATCCGCCCGCCGCCGAGGCGGAACGCGGACTGGGCCTTCTCGGCCTGATCGCCATCAGCGATCCGCCGAAAGCGGCGGCTGCGGCCACCGTGGCAGCCTGCCGCGCTGCCGGCATCACCCCGGTCATGATCACCGGCGACCACCCCGCGACAGCCCACGCCATCGCCGTACGCATCGGCCTCGTAGAGGACGGTCCGGCCGATGCGGTGGTCACCGGCCCCGAACTGGCCGCAGCACCGGACACAGACCTGACCGCGGTCCGGGTCTTCGCCCGGACCGATCCACAGCAGAAGCTGGACATCGTCCACGCCTGGCGGGCTCGCGGCGCCGTGACCGCCATGACCGGGGACGGTGTCAATGACGGCCCGGCCCTACGCCAGGCCGACATCGGCGTCGCCATGGGCGCCCGCGGCACGGAGGTGGCCCGCCAAGCCGCAGACCTCGTCCTCACGGACGACGAGCTCTCCACCGTGGTCACGGCCGTCGAAGAAGGCCGACGCGTCTACGACAACATCCGACGCTTCCTCGTCTACGCCATGGCCGGCGGAACCGCCGAGATCCTCGTCATGCTGGCAGGTCCCCTGCTCGGCCTAGCCCTGCCGCTGCGGGCGGGGCAGATCCTGTGGATCAACCTCCTCACCCACGGCCTGACCGGCGTGGCCATGGGCGCCGAGCCGGCCGCACCTGAGGCGATGCGGCGCCCGCCCCGGCCGCCGGGACAGCACATTCTGGCCGCAGGAGTGTGGCAACGCCTCCTCATCCTGGCCGTGGCCGTGACAGCGTTCAGCCTGATCGCCGGCATAGGCGCGCGTGGCATGGGCCTGCCCTGGCAGAGCGTGCTCTTCCTGTCTCTGCTCGGTGCCCAACTGGGCGTGGCTCTGGGGTTGAGGGCTCGGTTGTTCACCCGCCAGAACCTCTTCCTCCCGGCCTCCGTGGCGGCCTCCGCCCTCCTGGCGATGGCTGCCCTGCACGTTCCCGCTCTGCAGTCGCTGCTGGACACCCAGCCGGTCGGCTGGGCCGGCGCGGGGCTCGCCACGGCGGCAGCCCTCGCAGCATTCGTCACGGCCCGGCTCCTGCGCAGCGCATTCCACGGAAAGGCATGACCATGAACGCCCATTCACCTGCCGACGGCCATGGGATCCACGCCAAGGTGGGCGACCAGATCGTCGTCGGTGGCCCCACCATCGGAAAGCCCGGCCGTGACGGCGAAGTCATCGCCCTGCACCATGACGACGGAACCCCGCCGTACGACGTGCGCTGGTCCGACACCGGTCGTACCACCGTGTTCTTCCCCGGCCCGGACGCCCACGTCCGGCACCTGCACGACGACGGCACGCCGCGGCACGAGGAGAGGCCGAACGGCGCAATGGCCTCCCACTGAGTGGGAAGGCCGGGCCCTCAGGCCGGGGATACCGTGGAAGTGGTGGCCTTCTCGCCATCACTTCCGGCCGGAGGCGGGCATGAGCACAGGGGAACAGCCCACCGGCAGCGGTGTTCCTCGACTGCGGCTCGACGAACTGCTGGACGAGCTGCAAGTACGGATCGACGAGGTCAGAGGCACGCGGGACCGGCTGAACGGTCTGCTCGAAGCCGTCATGTCCGTGGGCCGGGAACTCGATCTGCCGCAGGTGCTGCGCGGCATCGTCGAGGCCGCCGTGGTACTCGTGGATGCCGAATACGGGGCCCTCGGAGTCATCGGGAACGACAAGAAACTGGCCGAGTTCCTTCCCGTCGGCATCAGCGACGACCTCCGCGCGCAGATCGGAGACCTGCCCTCCGGGCACGGCATCCTCGGCGAGCTGATCCGCCACCCCGAACCCCTGCGACTGTCGGAGCTGGCCGAGCACCCCGCCTCGTACGGGTTCCCGGACCACCACCCGCCGATGCACTCCTTCCTCGGTGTCCCGATCCGGGTCCGCGAGGACGTCTTCGGCAACCTCTACCTGACCGAGAAGCGAGGCGGAGCCGAATTCGACGCCGAGGACGAATCGGTCCTTTCCACCCTCGCCGTCGCGGCCGGCATCGCCATCGAGAACGCCCGGCTCTTCGAGGAGGTCCGGCTTCGCGAGCGCTGGCTGGAGGCCAGCTCCGACATCACCAGCGCCCTGCTCTCCGGAGCGCCCGAGGACGAGGTCCTCGAAGGCATGCTGGAACGGGCCAAGGACATCACCAGTGCCGACATGGTCGTCTTCTACCTGCTCGGCTCCGCCGGTGAACTCCGAGGCTCCCTCGCACTCGGGGAGGGGGCCGAGGCGCACCGCGGGATCGTCCTGCCCAGCACCCAGGGCACCCTCGCCGAGGTCGCACTGGCCCGCAACGGCCTCATCACGGTTCCCGACGTGGCGACCGACGACCGCGTCACCGTGCAACCCGAGCGGTGGACGGGCTTCGGCCCGGCCGTGGCCGTCACCGTTGGCACCAAGGAAAGACTCAGCGGCGTCCTGATGCTCGCCCGGCGGCACGGTCGCCCCGTGTTCGCCACCACGGAGGTCGCCCCGCTTCCGGGGTTCGCGGGCCAGGCCGCCCTCGCGTTGGAGCTTGCCGACCGGCGCCGCGACACGGAGCAGATCAGCCTGCTGGAGGACCACGACCGCATCGCCCGCGACCTGCACGACCTGGCCATCCAGCGCCTCTTCGCCACCGGCATGACCCTCCAGAGCGCCCAGCGCTTCGTCGACCACCCCCAGGCGTCCGAACGCCTCGCACGCGCCGTGGACGACCTGGACGCCACCATCAAGATCATCCGTTCGACCATCTTCGGACTCCGCGAGCACGAAGCCCCCGGGGAGGCGTCCAAGCTGCGCTCCCGCGCTGTCCAGGCCCTGGACGAGGCGGCTGCGGCCCTCGGCTTCGCGCCGGCCCTCAGAATGGAGGGTCTGATCGACACCGACGTACCGTCGGCCGTCGCCGACGAGGTCCTCGCCGTGGTGGGGGAAGCTCTCACCAACGTCGCCCGCCATGCCGAGGCCACTCGCGTCGAGGTCTCGATCGTTGCGGCCGACGGGAACCTGACCCTCACCGTGACGGACAACGGCGTCGGCCTGCCCGGGGGCGGCCGGCGCAGCGGACTGCGGAACCTGGCGGAGCGTGCCGAAAGGCTGAGCGGCCGGATGGACGTCGCAGCGCGGGGCGACGGTGAGCCGGGCACTCGCCTGGAGTGGCAGGTGCCCCTGGTCCCGCCCCAGCAGTGACGGCCGCCGGCGTTCCTACCGCTTCGCAGTCCCGGCGTCGTGCTCGTGCACCTGGGCGGCGATCACGGCAGCCTGGACCCGCCGCTCCACGCCGAGCTTTCCCAACAGCCGTGAGATGTGGTTCTTGACCGTCTTCTCGGACAGGTAGAGCCGCTTCGCGATCTGCCGGTTGGTGAGTCCCTCGCCGATGAGCTCCAGCACTGCCCGCTCGCGTTCTGACAGAGCCGCCAGCCGGGCGTCCTCCGGTTCCTTGGCGGTCTCGGGGTCCCGCAGGGAGTGCATCAGACGGGCGGTGGTGGCCGGGTCCAGCATGGACTGCCCTGTGGCCACCGTCCGCACGGCGGAAACCAGGTCGGAACCCTTGATCTGCTTCAGCACGTAACCGGCGGCACCCGCCATGATCGCGTCCAGCAGCGCGTCCTCGTCATCGAAGGACGTCAGCATCAGACAGGCGAGGCCGGGCATGCGCGAGCGCAACTCGCGGCAGACGGTGATGCCGTCGCTGTCGGGCAGCCGTACGTCGAGCACGGCCACGTCCGGGCGCAGCGCCGGCCCGCGGGCCAGCGCCTGCCCGGCCGTGCCCGCCTCGCCCACGACGGTGATGTCCGGCTCGGCGTCCAGGAGGTCTCGCAGCCCGCGCCGGACCACTTCGTGGTCGTCGAGGAGGAACACCTTGATCGGCGCCTCGGCGGATGCCTTCGGATCATCAGACATGATCGCCCCTGGTTCGGCCCTCATGATGCTTTCCATCCGAATTGTCTCAGTAAGGTGCACGACCCACCCCGTGGGTGTGCGAAGGCACCAGGTCGTCTCTTCCGGATCTTGCCGGGGTGGGGGCGCCTCCCGGCGGTGGCCGGGGGAGCAAGATCCGGAAGAGACGGTCTAGGCAGCGACGGCGCCGTTCAGCTCCATCCGGACGTCCACGACACCCTCGACCGCCCGGATCGCCCGCGCGAGCAGGGGGACCAGGGACCGGTCCCGCAGCGGGCCGCGCAGGGTGACGACGCCGTCCTGTACGGCGAAGTCCAGGTTCACGCCGGGTGTCAGCCCGGTGAGCACGCTCTGGCGGATCTCCTCCTCGAGCTCCTCGTCGGGCCGCAGGAACACCTTCAGGAGGTCGCTGCGGCTGACCACACCCTCCAGCATGCCGAGCGCGTTCACCACGGGCAGGCGCTTGACGTGCTTGCGCGCCATGATCCGGGCGGCTTCGGCGACGGGCGAATCGGGGTGCACGGTGATCGCCGGGCTCGACATGAGCTGCTCGGCCAGCACCCCGGCGGCCTTCGACGCCTCCTCCAGTCGACCGGGCAGAGAGGGGTCCGTCCGCCGGAACTCCTCCTTCGGCAGCAGGTCCGCCTCGGAGACGACACCGACGACCCGGCCCTCGCCTTCCAGGACGGGAACCGCGCTGACTTTCCACTCGTGCATCAGCTCGACGATCTCCTTGTAGGACGCTTCCCGGCCGATGGCGACAGCCGTGTGCGTCATGACGTCACTGACGGTGTAGCGGGATGCGGGCATGACCGGCTCCTTCGCCGTGCGGACGATCAGAGGAAGCTGCCGCTGCCGTAGGGCGCGTACAGGTCGAGAAGGCGCACGCGGGCGGCCTGCAGCCGGTTGGCGAGGACCTGCCCGACCCAGCGGCCCAGGGCAGAGCCGAAAGCCGCGTCGGCGTCCATCAGCGTCCGTACGCGCTCCACGTCGAACTCGTACGCGCGGACGGGCGTCATCGCTTCGGCGCCCAGACGCCAGGAGCAGGGCTTGAAGAGCCAAGAGCAGCCGACCAGCTGGCCAGCACCGAGGCTCTCGATGACGGCGGCGCGCCGCCCGGGCACATGGACGTCCAAGGTCACGGTGCCGGACCGGACGATCCAGAACCGGTCGGCGTGGCCGCCTTCGCGGAAGAGACGGGTCCCTTCGTCGAAGTTGACCTCTCGGGCCAGCTCCATCAGACGGGAGCGGCAGTCGGCGGGCAGCGCCTCGGAGATGCGGGTGGGTGAAGGGGTGCTCATGAACGGCCTCCGGTTTCGAGTCCGTCTTCAGTCTTGGTGTTCCCGCCGGTCCCGGGCATGGGCCCTGTGGACCCGTCTGTGGGCCGACCGGCCCATACCCCGGGTTGGTGCAGCCGGAGATCCTGGCAGCAGATGGCCGGCTCGCGGCCGTCGACCCCGTCCACCCGGTAGGTGCGCGATGTACTGGAATGGCCATGGCATGGGGGCCTGGGGATGGTTCGCCATGTCCCTCACCACGTTGATCGTCTGGACCCTGATCGTCGCGGCGGCCGTCCTCGTGGTCCGCGCCCTCAGGCGCGACGGTGCGGACGGGCGCACAGCACCCGTGCCGTACCCGGCCTCCGACAAGGGGGCCGAGAGGCTTCTCGCGGAACGATTCGCCAGAGGCGAGATCGACGACGAGGAATACAGCCGGCGGCTCGCGGTGCTGCGAAGCCATGCCCCTGGGCCCACGCCCCTTTGAGAAGCCAACAGCGGGCAAGGGCACCGGCCTCCCGCCCGCTAGACCAAGGATGCACACGATGAAGAGCGACCCGGCCGTTACGACCACCAGCTCGCCTGCCGTCAGCATGCCGGGACGTCAGATGGAAGAGCTCGGCGCGGACGAGGCGCTGCAGTTGCTGGACACCGTCGAACTGGGCCGGATCGTGTTCACCCGTCACGCGCTGCCCGCCGTGCGTCCGGTCAACCACCTTCTCGACGCCGGCGACATCATCGTCCAGGTCGAGGACGGCTCGACGCTGGCGGCCTTGCTCGCGGCACAGGGGGATGCGGGCGTGGTCGTCGCGTACGAAGCCGACGTCATCGATCCAGGCGAACGCCTGGGGTGGAGCGTGGTCGCCACCGGCTACGCCACCGCCGTCACCGCCCCCAACGAGATCGACCGCTACGCGCATCTCCTGCAGCCTTGGGTCGAGGGCGCCGCATCGGGCGCGATCCGGATCAGGCCCGACATCGTCACCGGCTTCCGTCTGCGAAAGAGCAGAACGTAGCGATCGGCCCACTCGCGCGCTTCACCACCTTGCAGCCCTCCGCCCGGCACGATGTGACCACAGCCCGCGTGGAGTCCCGGAGGTGCCATGCCGAAGCACGGACGGCGCACCGCGATCCCGCCCGCCTTCCGTGGCTACCGGACGAGCTGGCTACGGGGCGACGCCCTGGCCGGGATCACGGTCGCCGCCTACCTGGTGCCGCAGGTCATGGCTTACGCGGGTGTGGCCGGCCTGCCGCCGGCCGTCGGCCTGTGGGCCGTCCTGCCGGCCATGCTCCTCTACGCCCTGAGCGGCACCTCGCGCCTGCTGTCCGTCGGACCGGAGTCGACCACCGCCCTCATGACCGCTGTGGCCGTGGGGCCGCTCGCAGCTGGCGACCCCACGCGCTACGCGGCGCTCGCCGCGGCTCTGGCCCTCGTCGTCGGCCTGCTCTGTCTGGTCGCATGGGCCGTCCGGCTCGGGTTCCTGGCCGACCTTCTCTCCAGGCCCGTGCTCGTCGGCTACCTGGCCGGTGTCGCGTTCATCATGATCGTGGACCAGTTGCCCCGCCTCACCGGGACCAGTGGCAGCGGATCGGGGTTCTTCCCCCAGATCTTCTCGTTCCTCCGCCACATCGGCGACCCGCACTGGCCCACGACCGTAATGGCCGCGGGCTGCCTGCTCCTGCTGTTCACCCTGCCCCTGCTGTGGCGGGCTCTGCCCGGACCCCTCGTCGTCCTCGTTCTCGCCACGGCGGTGGTGGCGGTCTTCGCGCTGGACGAGGAACAGGGAATCGACGCCATCGGCGCGGTCCCGACCGGCTTGCCGGGTTTCGCCCTGCCCCGGCTGACTGACCTCGCCGACCTGGTCCTGCCGGCAATCGGCGTTCTGCTGGTCGGCTACACCGACGTCGTCCTGACCGCACGCGCCTTCGCCCGGGACGACGACCCGCACCCCCTGGACCCCAACCGCGAGCTGCTCGCCCTCGGCGCGGCGAACATCGGCGCCGGAGTCCTGCACGGCTTTCCGGTCAGCAGCAGTGCCAGCCGAACCGCCCTCGCGGATTCCTCAGAAGCCCATACCCAGGCGTACTCGCTGGTCGGCGCCGCCTGCGTGTCCGCTGTTCTGCTCTTCCTCGGCCCACTGCTCGCCCACACCCCCTCCGCCGCCCTCGGCGCCATCGTCGTCTACGCCGCCGTACGCCTGGTCGAGCTGGGCGAGTTCCGCAGGCTGGCATCCTTCCGCCGACGCGAACTGCTCCTGGCCATCGGCTGTACCTTCGGCGTCCTCGCCCTGGGCATCCTGTACGGCGTCCTGGTCGCGGTGGCCTTCTCCGTCATCGATCTGCTCGCAAGGGTTGCTCGTCCGCACGATGCCATCCTGGGGTTCGTTCCGGGCCTGGCCGGCATGCACGACGTCGACGACTACCCGACCGCCCGCACCGTCCCCGGCCTACTCATCTACCGCTACGACTCTCCGCTGTTCTTCGCGAACGCCGAAGACTTCCGCCGCCGCGCACTGGCGGCCGTCGATGTGCAGGACGGGCCGGTCCACTGGTTCGTCCTGAACACCGAGGCCAACGTCGAGGTCGACATCACCGCCCTTGACGCAGTCGAGGCCCTGCGCGCCGAACTCGTCGAGCGGGACATCGTGTTCGCGTTCGCCCGTGTCAAGCAGGAGCTTCGCGAACTCCTCGATGCCTACGGCCTCACGGCAGCGGTCGGGGCGAACCGCATCTACCCGACCCTACCGACAGCCGTCGCCGGCTACCACGCCTGGCAGCGCGCCGCCGAGCAAGATCCCGGTCCATGACGAGACAACGGAACTGCGGTCTCCTCCCCGAGGGCTTGGCTGCGGCGTCTGTGCGCGGGGTGGATTCAGCGCGATGTCGCCGACGCCGAATCGGGGACCAGATCTGGGGACCAGTGCTGCGTGCACATATCTGGGCAGCCCGGTGGGGAGGCCTGAAGGCCGAGCTGGTCGGCTGGTCAACTGGTGCACTGGGCGGGCCCCAGGCTGCCTCCCGGCCGCGGGCGGACAGTGTGCAGTGGACCGGCCCGATGAGAACGCTCTGGCCGAAGATCCCGGTCTCGTAGGTCGGATGGTTCTGCTGGAGCAGGACCGGGTGTTGCGCCGCGAGCAACTCGCGGACGTAGTCGGTGTCATCAGGGTGGGGGCTTCGTCCAGCATCCGGCAGCGCATGTCACCGTTCTCTCATCCATGGGAGAACGGCCTCTTCCGTGCCCGGAATGCGGGCGGTCGCAGTGCGGAGGAAAGGCACCTCCGGTCTCGCGCGACCACGCGACCCATACGCCTCCTGTGACCTCTGCTGGAGCATGGCAGCGAGTGCCCGGGGAGCGGCGGCCGGTCCATCGAGTCGTGGGCTGTACGACGCCGAGTCGGTCTGCGCCGACGGAGCAGATTCCACAGCTCCTCCGACGAGCGGGCCTGGGTGAACGAGAGGAACCACTCGTCGCCTGCCGGTTGTTGCCAGACCAGTTGCACGAGGCGTCCGCCGGGGCGCTGCCGCGCGCTTCCGGTCGCCGCGCGAGTGGCGTGCGACCCCGAACCCACCTCTCGACCACCGCCCGCCGGGCATTGTCACCGGCAACGACTCCGACTCAGGTCGCTTGAGGGGTTCGAGTTGACGCTTCACCCCATCGGCGTAGCGTGAATCTAGGCCCTGTCCAGTGGCAGACGGCCTCGGGGCTCGCGGGAGGTTCCACCGTTCGACGCCGCGCCGCTGCCACGGGGACCAGGCCTTCCGAGCCAGGGCAAGAGGAGCGATGGCCATGGGCAACCTCTCTGTGGACCAGCTGCGCCAACGGGTGCGCGGCACGGTCGTCACTCCCGAGGACGAAGCCTACGACGAGGCCCGCAAGGTCTACAACGCCATGATCGACAGACGGCCGGCCGCCGTCGTGCGCTGCGCCAACGCGGGCGACGTCATGGCGGCCGTCGACTTCGCCCGGAAGAACGGGCTCGACCTGGCGGTACGCGGCGGCGGGCACAGCGTGCCCGGCTTCGGCACCTGCGACGACGGCGTGGTCGCCGACCTGTCCGCGATGCGCGGCGTCCGCGTCGACCCAGTACGCCGGACGGCGCGCGCCGAGGGCGGTGCGACCTGGGGCGACTTCAACGCGGCGACACACGCCTTCGGGCTGGCGACGACCGGAGGGATCATCTCCACCACCGGCGTCGGCGGCCTCACCCTGGGCGGCGGCATCGGCTACCTCGACCGCGGACTCGGCCTGAGCTGCGACAACCTGGTGTCGGCCGACGTGGTGACGGCGGACGGCCGGCTCGTCGTGGCGAGCGAGCAAGAGCACGAGGACCTCTTCTGGGCGCTGCGCGGCGGAGGCGGAAATTTCGGCGCGGTGACCTCCCTCGAATTCCGGCTCGCGCCCGTCAGGGACATCTACGGCGGACCGATCCTCTACGAACTGGACAGCGCCGGCACTGTGCTGCGCGCCTTCCGTGACTTCATCGCCGACGCCCCCGAGCAACTCGGCGGGTTCCCGGCCTTCCAGATCGCCCCGCCGCTGCCGTTCATCCCTGAAGACCGGCACGGCGAGCCCTTCGTCTTGATCGTGTCGTGCTGGGCGGGTCCGCCGGAGGAGGGCGAGCGGGCGCTCCAGCCCTTCCACGACTTCGCTCCGGTGGTCGCGGAGCACGTCGGCGTCATGCCGTACCCGGCACTCAACAGTGCCTTCGACGCGCTCGTGCCGCCCGGTCTCCAGCACTACTGGAAGGCCAACTTCGTGACGGAGCTGAGCGACGCCGCGATCGAGGCGCACCTGGTGCACGGCCCGCTCCTGCCCGCCGTGAACTCGACGGTGCACATCTACCCGATCAACGGCGCCTGCCACCGGGTCGCCCCCGATGCGACGGCCTTCGCCTACCGGGACGCCTCCTTCGCCACCGTCATCGCGGGCATGTGGCCGGACCCCGCCGACAACGAGGCCAACACGGCCTGGGTCCGCGACTACTACGAGGCCACCGCCCCGCACTCGGAAGAGGGCGGCTACGTCAACTTCATGGCCGACGACGACCAGGACCGCATCCGCGCCAACTACAAGGGCAACTACGACCGCCTGGTCGAGGTCAAGCGCACGTACGACCCGGGCAACCTCTTCCACCTGAACCAGAACATCAAGCCGTAGCCGCCGGCCGGGTCAGCCCTGTGCCTTGATGTGGTCGATGACGGCGGTGAAGGCTTCGGTGGGTGAGAAGTCCACGTACTCGCAGTCCTCGAGGGCGACGGGGGCGTGTCCCGGCGGCCAGTAGAAGGCCTGGCCCGCCTCGTAGACGTCCTCCCCGTCCTTCGTCACCATCTTCAGCCGCCCTTTGAGCATGTAGCCCCAGTGAGGGCAGGCGCAGAGGCCGTCGGGCAGGCCGGTCAGGGCCGGCCTCATGTCGGTGCCCTGCGGCAAGCGGACGAAGGCCACGGACAGGTCTTCTCCGATCGTCCGAGTACGGAGTTCGACGCCTCCGCCTTCGATCGCGACCGGTGTGTCTTCCCGGGTCGTCGCCGTCATGGCCGTCTCCATTCGCTGGGGCTACCTGGGGCTACGGGGAGTGCCCTTCCTCCAGGCTGGCCCAGGCGGCCGGATCGCGCCACGCCGGAGTGGTGGGCCGGTCCGGGCGGCGGTCGGCGCGGGGACGGGCTTCCGAGGAAGTGGATGGGCAGGCCGCTGCCGGACCAGTACGGGGGTACGGACATGGCGGGGGCGCCGGTGACGTCGGCGACGACGGTCGGAAGGCGACGAAGGGGGATGGCTTCTCCGGTACGGATGAGCTGCGCCCGGGCGGTGGCGTCGAGCGCGGTCAGGGCTTCCACGTATCCGGCGCCGCGGGCCGTCACGACCCTGGGCCGATGGCGCGGGCCGCTGCCGCCAGCGCCGCCTCGGCTTCCCTCACGGTCCGGCTGACGATCTCACCGGCGGGCAGGACCTCGTGCACGAGGGCGGTCGACTGGCCGGTGAAGGGGAGGTACTCCTCGCCGCCGCCGGCGAGGATCGCGGCCATCACGCGAGGCACGGTCTCCGCGGGGTCCACCTGTTCGGGGTGCTCGCGCAGGGCGTCCACCAGGGGGGTGCGAAGGCAGCGCGGCACCCCGGCGCTGCCGGGGAGGTTGAACGGCGGCAGGATCCGCTCGCTGCCAACTGCCTTCACCGCGTCCGACGCGGCGGACTCCACGATCCGGTTCTTCCACGCCCGCGAGACGCTCATCTCCTCCGACGCGAGGAAGCGCGTCCCCATCAGTACGCCCTGCGCGCCCAGCGTCAGCGCCGCGGCCAGGCCACGGCCGTCGGCGATCCCGCCGGCAGCGAGGACGGGTACCTCGCCCGCCATGTCGACGATGTCCGGGACCATCACCATCGTGCCGACATCCCCACCCTGCCCGCCGGCCTCGCCGCCCTGAGCGACGAGCACATCCGCTCCGGCCCGGAGAGCCTCTTCGCCCTGCCTGCGGCTGGATACCTGCTGGATCCAGAGGATGCCGGCATCGTGCGCCCGGGCGATCAGGTCCGGCGGCACCGCCAGGTGGAAGGAGATCGCTTTCGGCCGCTCCTCGATCGTGGCCCGGAACGCCTCCTCGTCGAGGGGGCGGCTCGTGTGGTTGATCGCGAACGGCCGGTCCGTCAGCCGCCGCAGCCGGGCCCACTGCTCCCGCAGTTCCGGAAGGGGCCGCACCGCCGTGCCGAGGCTGCCGAGCCCACCGGCCCGGCACACCGCGGCCGCGAGATCGACCTCGTCCCAGGGGCCGAAGGGCGCGCAGACGACCGGGGCATCGATACCGAGGAGGCGGCATACAGGGGTGGTCAGCATCAGGACCTCCAGCGGGCTCGCGGCAGCCCGGCGACGAGCGGCCGTGGCTCGTGCCTCGCACTCCATCATCCCGCACACCGCCGTTCCGGGCCTCGTGAAGGGACCCGGTCGTGATCGGCCCTTCTAGGTCCTGTCCGGGCGATCTTCGTGGATCAGGCCGCGGGGTCTGGTGCGGTGCATCGCAAGGCGGAGGAGCGCAGCTCGTACTCGGCCGTACTCGCGCGCTCCGACAACGCGGCGAGGTGCCGTGCCGGACGTCGCGGGCCCGCGAAGATCGCCCGGACAGGGCCTAGGCGCGCCGGGCCATGGCCCTCCGCTCGGCCGCCTCGACGTCGAGCCGGCCCGAGGGGTTGCCGGCGCGGGCCACGACGGCTTCGCGCACCAGCGCCATGTAGAAGAGCGCCGGCGCGCAGGGGGTCCACACCCGGCCCTCCTCCAGGAGGAAGTCGAGGACACTGTCCGGGTCTGCGGGCACGAACCGGAACTGGTCGTGTTCCCACTTGTCCTCCACGCCCCTGCTGCGGCGCCTGGTGAGGTCGTCGGCCGTCAGCTCGGGGAGCACGGCGCGGTAGAAGGCCGCCCACTGGTGGTTGCGCAGGTCCAGGGCGAAGGCGAGCAGCTCCAGCTCGACCTTGTCGTCGTCCTGGACGGCGAGCTCCTCCCGCAGCGCGCGGCGGGCCACGGCGTGGAGGCTGATCGGGGAGCCGTCCTCGGGGACGTCGTGGACGGCGGCGAGGCCCTCGTTCGCCGAGGAGTTCCAGCGCTCGGTGTTGTGGCCCGCCACGTTGGCGCTGCGGCGGGCGAAGACCATCTGCCGGTCGGGTCCGGTCCGCACGGCCACGTTGATGCCGAAGCTGCAGGAGAGGAAGGCGGGCGCGGTCACCGGGTCGGTGTCCTCCAGGTACTGCGTGCGCAGGGTGGCAGGCTCGCCTTCGCGCAGAGGCGTGTCGAGGTTGACCGACGTGGCCAGGAAGTCGAAGTAGTCGGCGTCGCACAGGCTCAGCTGCACGATCGGGAGCTCGTCCTCGTTGGTACGGGAGAGCACGATGCTCTCCACGGCGAAGCGGGGGTTGTTCCACCGGTGGGGCTCGCCCGCCGCCTGCTTGCGCTCCTCCTCCGCCTGGATCGCCTGGCGCCACCGCTGGACCTCCAGGGGCAGTGACACCCGGCGGAGCCCGGGCTCGTGGATGACCTTCACGTTCTCCTCGAGGATCGGGCGGGTGCCGTCCCCCTCGAAGACGTAACAGTCCGTGAGGAGATGTCCAACGACGAATCCCTCTCGCTGTGTCACCGAAACCCCTTGGCGTGATGTCGAGTTGAGTGAAAATCGTGCCATGCGCCGCATGGCGGGGCCAGGTTGCCACACTTCGCCCCGCCGGTGCGCGCGAGGATTCCGGCTGGGCTTTTCGTGGGAGGGCGGTTCCGGATGGTCGATGTCCCGCACGACGGCGTCGTGGCCACGGTGGTGGTGGACCAGTACCAGGGTGACGCGCTCCGCCGGCGCGACCGTTCCTACCTGCGCCGCAGTGCCGGCCACTTCACCGAGCAGGCGAAGCGGCTCGGCTTCGACGCGCCGCCCCTGCGGGCTGCCAGCACGGGGGACGCCGGTACCGCGGACCCGCCCTTGGAGCGCGAGCGCGTCCGGGAGCTGGTGGCGAGACTGCGCGAGCAGCCGGCCGGCCGGAAGATCCTCTACTGGACCGGTCACGGGGAAAGGGTCGGGGACGTCTTCTACCTCGCCTGCCAGGACTCGTATGCCGCCGGGCACTTCGACCCCGCCCGCGCCGTCTCCGCCGCCGAACTCGTCTCCTGGCTGGCCGAGGACACCACGGACACCCTCCTCGTCCTGGACGCCTGCTTCTCCGGAACGGCACTGGACGACGTGAACGCACAGGTCAGGGCGGCCAGAGCGCGGGCGGGGGACGGGAAGCGGAGCGACGCCGGGTTTGCCGTGATCGCCACGGCCGAAGCCGACGAGGAGGCGGTCGAGGGGCGGTGGGTCGCCCGGCTGGGTCAGGTGCTGGACACGGCCGACGCGCAGACGCGCGCGGTCCCGCTCTTCCACCGGGAGAACCCCGTCGTCGCGTTCGCGCACCTCATGCTGGCCGTCAGGGCCTTGATGCGGGACCAGGTCCCCGAGTGGTACGAGGTACGGACCCTGCGGCCCGACTTCCTGCTCAACCCCTACTGCTCCGAGCGCGTCAAGCCCGCTCTGCGCCCCTCGGACGACGAGTCGTGGATCGGCGAGGAGCTCAGCGCCGACGTCATGCCGCTCTTCTCCGGCTCCGGGGAGAGCCGGAACCTGCGCGACTTCTCCTCCCGCGACCGGATCCTCGGGGAACTGGTCACCTGGATGGCGACGAGGAGCACGGGCCTGTTCGCCCTCTCCGGCGCTTCCGGCGCCGGCAAGTCCACGCTGCTGGCCTATCTCGCCCACCTGACGACACGCGGCTTCGCGGCCTCGCTGCCCGCCGGCCGGCGGCCGCGGATCCAGCCCGAACTCTATTCCGTACACGCCGCGCTGCACTGCCGGGGCAAGACCCTGACGGCCCTCTGCGAGGAACTCGGCCGCCGGCTGGGTGCCCTGGGCCTCGGCCGACCCGGCGACCCCGCCCACGCGGCGCCTCACGTCCTCGTCGAGCGGATCGCCGCCCTCGCGCAGCGAAAGGGCAGCCTGACCCTGCTGTTCGACGGACTGGACGAGGCGGCCGCCGGGCACGCGTTCGACATCGCGCGCGGGCTGATCAACCCTCTCGCCGGGACGCCGCTGGTGAAGGTGGTGGCCACCACCCGCCCCAACGCGCGGAGGAACCTGCCCGGCGAACTTCCCGCCGAGACCCTGCTGGAGGCCCTCCACTGCGAGGACCCGGTCGAGCTGGACCGGCTTCCCGAGACCGAGGGCGACATCGCGCGGCACGTCGAGCGCCTGCTGGGCCAGGACGGCTCCCCCTACCGGCTCGCCGGGGCCGAGGAGACACGGGGCACCGCCGCCCGCCACATCGCCTCCCGCAGCAACGGCCTCTTCCTGGTCGCCACGCTCTGGGCACGCCGCCTGGCCGGTCTGAGCGAGCTGCCGGAGCCCGACCGGCTGGACGGCGAGCTGCGGCACGGAACAGCGGTGCTGGATTCGCTGCTCAGCGACGAACTCGACCGGCTGGACCCGGCCGAACCCACCCGCGTCCGCGATCTGCTGCGCCCCCTGGCACTGGCGCAGGGCAACGGGCTGCCCCAGCCCCGCGTCTGGCTGGCCATGGCCGACGCCGTGCGTCCGCCCGGCAGCAGGGAGTACACCGAGGACGACCTCAGACACGTGATCGACGTGGCCACGGGAGTGGTCATCGCCCGGGACGGCGAGTTCGGCAGGGAGGTCCACCGGCTGCACCATCCGAGTTTCGGCGCCCACCTGCTCGGCGACGAGGCCCGGCAGCGACGGCTCCACCGGCGCATCGTCCTGGCCCTGCGGCCGTCGCGCAGCGAGGACTGGGCGGGCGCCGAACCCTACGTGGCGCACTACGTCGCCGCACACGCCGCGCTCGCCGACGACGCCACTCTGGACGAGCTGACGAGCGACTACCACTTCGCCGTGCACGCCTCGCCGGACGTCCTCGAACCGCTGGTGGCCACCCGCCTGGCGGTCGCGCCCAGGCCGGCGCTCTACGCGCAGGTCGCCGATCACTTCCGTACCCATCCGGCATCCGCCGCGCGCTGGGCCGTGCTGCGGGCGACCGCTCTCGCGGTGTTCCCCGCCGAGGTCCTCCACGGCATTCCCCAGCCCCCCGAGGTCTTCTGGGACGACGTGTGGAGCAGCGCGGACCGGCTCCCGCTGCAACGGAGCTGGCCGGCGCCGATGGGCGGCGCGCTGGCGGTGCACTGGGAGGGACACGGCGAGGGCGTCATCCATGCGGCGGGCGCCGGAGTGATCAGGTCGTGGACCGCCGGCGGCCAGGAGGTCCGGGGCCGTGACACCGGACCGGCGGGCTGGACCGCCGCCGGCCGGCAGCGGGGGCTGGCGGTGGCCGGAGGCGGCGGCGACCGGGTGATCGCGACACACGACGGGCGGGCGCTGCGGCTCTGGCGCGGCGAGGAGAGACACCCCTTCGAAGAGCTGTACTGGGGAGGGTCGCCCGAGGCCGTCGCCGCCGCCCGGTGGAACGGGCTGGTGCACCTGGCAGCCGTGGAGGGCGGGCGGCTGTGGCTGTGGAAGTGGGACGGGAAGGGGACGTACGCCCGCGAACTGCTGCGATTACGCGTGCTGCCCGCCGCGGTGTCGTCCGTGGCGCTCCTCCCGCTGGACGGCGCCGTCACCGCGGTCGCGGGCGGGCCGGGCGGACTGACCCTGTGGGCCGTTCCCTTCCGCGGCACCGTGCCCACCGAGCCCCTGCACGGCGCGGCACCGCTGCTGGGCACCGGCCAGCCCGTGCGGGCGCTGTCCGCGTTCGCCCTGCCGGACGGCCGGGGCGCCGTGCTCGCGGCTCTGGACGGCCGTGCGCTCTCCGTCTGGCGGATGCCCGACCCGCTCTTCGACGACGGTCGTGAACTCCTGCTCCACACGCGCAGCGCGGGGCAGGCGGTGGGCGTGGGCGAAGGGCCGGCGGGACTGCTCGTGGCGGTGCGCGAGGGCTCCGAGGTGCGGGTCTGGTCCGGATCGGGCACCGAGCACGTGCCCCTGCCGTGCACCAGCCACCACAAGTCGCTGGCGTTCGACCCTTCGGGATCGGGGCGGCTGGCCGTGGCGGACGAGACCCGCGTCCGGGTCTGGGAGCCGCACTCTCCCGGCGAGCGGGCCGCGCCCGCGGCCGGACGACGGCCCCGGGGCGGTGACCCCCGGGCGAACCCGCGGGCGGCGGTCGCCACCGGAGCGGCGGGCGAGTTCCTGCTGTGCAGATCGCAGGACACGGACGTCCTCGTGAGCCTGCACACCCCGGCCGGCCCCCGGCTCTTCGGCCCGGTGCTGACCCACACCGATCCGGTCACCGCCCTCGCCGCCGTGTCGGCCGGGGACCGGTGGACGGTGACGGCCGTCGGCCGCCGGACCGCCCGCGTGTGGACCCTCAGCCCCGGCCTGGACGCCGAGGCCGCCGACGAGCTCCACCTCGCGGGCGCACGGGACGTACCCGTGCCCTCGGTCGCCCTGCGCGCGGCCGGCGGGCAGCGCCTCGAACTGTTCTGGCCCTCCGGACAGGGAGTGGCCTGCTGGGAACGCGGCCGGGAGTCCGGGACCGGCTGGACCCGGGGGACCACGCGGCCGATGGGTGCCTCGGGCGGCGTACAGCGCCTCGCCGTGGCCGGGACGCCGGAGGGACGGTCCTGGCTCTCGGCGTGGGGCGGCGACGCCGTGCGCGTCTGGGACCTCGCCGCCGCCGGGGCCAAGCCCTTCCCCGTGGACTCCGTCCTGATCCACGCGGTCGCCACCGGGGTCCTGCGCAAGGGGCGGAGGACGATCCCGCTGGTGGCCATCGCCTCCGGCAACGAGGTGGAGATCGCCGAGTGCGAGGGCTGGTTCTTCGGCACCGGCACCGTCCTGCCGCCGCCACCCGGTGGCGGTCCCCTCGACGGCCTCGCGCTGGCGGGCCCGGCCCACCGGCCGCTGCTGGTCGGCTGGCGGAACACCTCCGGCCGCCTCCACCTGTGGGACGTCGTCGCCGAACAGGCGCTCCCCGACGTCGAACCCCGTGGCTACGACGTTTCCCAGGTGGTCTCCGCCTACGGCGACGCCGGGATCAGCCTCCTGGTACGGGGCGGACCGCAGGCCGCCCTGCGCTGCGACCAGCTGCTGCTGACCCCGGAGAACCTGATCCGTCTCGGCGTTCCGCTCACCGGGGAGAACGCCGCCCCGTTCCGTTCGACCGTCGAGGAGCAACTGCCGTGAAGGACGACCTTGTCGTTGTCGTGCCGGGCATCATGGGCACGGCGTTGACCTGGGAAGGCGTGGACGTCTGGAACCTCAGCCCGCAGGCCGCCGCCGCGGCGGTCTTCCGGCCCGGGAGACTGCTGGAGCGGCTGCGGCTGCAGAAGGGGATCGGGGACGGGGACCCGGAGCCGAGGCACGCCCTGTCCGTGGGCGGTCCGATCCGGAACCAGCGCGTCCTGCCCGGTCTCGTGGCGCACCTCGGCTACGGCGGACTGGCCGAACGGCTCGGGATCGCACGCGAGCGGCTGGCCGTGTTCCCGTACGACTGGCGGCTCAGCAACGTCAACTCCGCGATGAAACTCGACCGGTTCGTCGACGAGCGGCTCAGGCTGTGGCGGACCACCGCGGACCGGGAGCGGTTCCCGGGCGCCGGGGACGCCAAGGTGGTCTTCGTCTGCCGCTCCATGGGCGGCCTGGTCGTGCGGCACTACGTCGAGGTGCTCGGGGGCCGTGAGGTGACGCGCGCGGTCGCCTCCCTCGGCACGCCCTACCTGGGCAGCGTGAAGGCGCTGCGGTTCCTGCTGGGCGAGGGGCTCGGACCACTGCCGGGCCCGTGGCGGGAGGCGATGGCCGAGGTCTGCTCGACGTACCCGTCCCTGCACCAGCTGCTCCCGGTCTACAAGGCGGTCGTGGCCGACGAGGGGTACGCGGCCCCGCTCAGCGGGATCCCGCCGGTCGCGGGGCTTTCGACCGCCATGGTCGTGGACGCCTTCAAGTTCCACCGCGAGATGCAGAAGGCCGCCAGGGCGAACCGGGCGGACGAGGCCGGGAGGGACGCCGGCTACGACCTCATCCCCCTGGGCGGTGCCACGCACCCCACCAAGCACAGCGTCTCGTTCGACGCCGCCGGCCGTCCCCGGTTCCACGACGGCCTGCCCGGCGGCGGCCCGTGGCTCGGGGACGGCACCGTCCCGCAGCTCTCCGCCACCCCGCCGGAGCACCGCACCACGGCGTCGACCATGTGGTTCCCGCACCGGCACGCCTCGCTCCTCGACGCCGGCCCCGTGCAGTACCAGCTGCGCAACATCTGCAACGGCGTCGAACGCCCCCGGTTCCTGGCCTCGGACCACGACATCGGCATCGAACTCCCGGACGTGGCCCTGGCGGGGGAGCCGATCGAGGTGTGGGCCACGAACGCGGACCGCGCCATGGACCTCCGAGTCCGGCGCCTCACGGAGGACGGCGCATGTGTCTCCGTCGATCCGATGCGGCCCGGCGGCGACGGCCGCTTCCGCGCGGAGGTACGGGCCGAACCGGGTACGTGGACCCTGGAGGTGTCCTCCCCGACGACCGGGTACGCGTGCCGGGACGCCGTACTGGTGATGGCGGGCTAAGGGGTGTCCGCGGACGCGGTCAGTCGGGGGGTTCGGGCACCGGCTCCTCGGGGTTGCCGTCCGGGGGGCCGGCAGGCCGCTCCGGGGGATCCGCCGGCCGCGGTTCGCGGGGGACCGGCTCGGGGCCGGACGGGACCGGCTCGGGGCCGTCGGGCGGTGGCGCGCTCGGGTGCGTCACGGCACTCACCTCTCTTCCGGCGGACCGGACCCGCGCATGGAGCGGGAGAGCGGGGGCAGGCGCTCCCTGCGGGCGCCCGGCCCTCGGGCGTTCCCTCCCGGCCGTCCTGCTCTGGAGGTGGGTCATGGTTCCGCTCCTTCTGGTCCTGTTGCTGATTCTGCTGCTCTTCGGCGCCGGTTTCGCGGTGAAGCTGCTCTGGTGGATCGCCATCGCGGTGCTGGTGCTCTGGCTCGTGGGCTTCGTCGCCCGCGGCAGCGGCGGGCGCTGGTACCGGTGGTAGGGCGCCGGACGCAACGCCCGGGGGCCCGCCGGAATCCGGCGGGCCCCCGGGCGTCGCCGCCGCCGTCCGGGTGACACCGGGCCGGTCCTCAAGCGTGCGCGGCCCGGTCGAACTCCCGCAGGACGGCGGCGCAGAAGACGTCCAGGTCGTCCGGCTTGCGGCTGGTGACCAGGATCGACGGCGCCGCCCGGCAGACCCGTACCGGCTCGTCCACCCAGGTCCCGCCCGCGTTGCGGATGTCGGTGGCCAGGCTCGGCCACGAGGTCAGGGTCCGGCCGCGCACGACGTCGGCCTCCACCAGGGTCCACGGGGCGTGGCAGATCGCGGCGACCGGCTTGCCCGCGGTGAAGAAGCTCCGCGTGAAGCCGACGGCCCGCTCGTCCATCCGCAGGGCGTCGGGATTGGCCACCCCGCCCGGCAGCACGAGCGCGTCGAAGGCCTCGGACGTGTCCCCCGCGAGCACGTGGTCGACGGTGAAACGGCCGGCCTTGTCGAAGTGGTCGAAGGCCTGCACCTGTCCGGCCTCCGTCGAGACCAGCTGCGGGTTCCACCCGGCCCCCTCCACGGCCTTCCACGGCGCGGTCAGCTCCACTTCCTCGACTCCTTCGGGCGCGGTCAGAAAGGCGATGCGCACCGAATCCACCTCCTCCGGTCCGTACGGGTCGGGCGTACCTCCCGCGCCTGCCCGGACACGCGCCGCCCAAGCACCCGCGTTCGCGTGGCGGTCGCGGGCTCCGGGGAGGGTGGCCGCGGCGCCCCGCAGTCAGGTTTCAACCGGCCGCGAACGAGCACGCGCCAGACGACGGGGGACCCCCCGAGCGAGGAGGCAGGACCATGGCCGCGGACCGCAGGGAACAGGACGTCGTCGCGGTGATCCTCAAGGACCACCGGACCATGGAAGAGCTGTTCCGCAGGATGCGCAGCGTCGAGGCCGACCGCGCGGCGGCGCTGGAGAGGTTCTCCGCGCTGCTCATCGCCCACGGCGAGGCGGAGGAGGCCGAGGTCTACGGTGCGCTCAAGCGCTTCAAGAACGTCGACGACGAGGAGGTCGAGCACGGCGTGGAGGAGCACGACGAGGGCAACAAGGCGCTGCTCGCCCTCCTGGAGGTGGACGAAGTCGGCTCCGAGGACTGGGACTCCAAGCTGGAGGACCTCGTCCAGGCCGTCTCCCACCACGTGGACGAGGAGGAGCGCACGATCCTCAACGGCGCCCGGGAGAACGTCCCCGACGAGCGCAGGGCCGAACTCGGCGCCGCGTTCCTGAAGGAGCGCGAGAGGCAGCTGGAGTCGGACTGCGGCAGCATCGAGAACGTCCGGGCCGTCGCGAACCGGTGAGCCGTTACGCCGGGCCCGCGCCCGGGAGCGGGTTGTGGCCCGCCGGCACCCGTTCCGCGCGGGGCGGCGGCCCCGGCGGGGTGCCGTCGCCGAAGGGCCGGCCGCCCAGGCCCGCCCGGTCGTGCGGGGCGAGCCAGGTCCCCGCCTCGGGCCCGGCCGGCACGATGCCGGTGGGATTGATGTCGGAGTGCACCAGGTGGTAGTGCCGCTTGATGTGGTCGAAGTCGACGGTGTCACCGAAACCGGGCGTCTGGAACAGGTCCCGCGCGTACCCCCACAGCACCGGCATCTCCGCGAGCTTGTTCCGGTTGCACTTGAAGTGCCCGTGGTACACCGCGTCGAAGCGGACGAGCGTGGTGAACAGCCGTACGTCGGCCTCGGTGATGGTGTCGCCGACGAGGTAGCGGGACAGCGCGAGCCGGTCG
This sequence comes from Streptomyces sp. NPDC037421, assembly GCF_055602105.1. NCBI lineage: Bacteria > Bacillati > Actinomycetota > Actinomycetes > Kitasatosporales > Streptomycetaceae > Streptomyces > Streptomyces sp. NPDC037421. The sequence goes on along the minus strand of NZ_JBVJWV010000001.1, from coordinate 695,237 downwards.
GAGAGCCAGTCGAGCCGGGCGAACAGCCGTTCGTACGCTTCGTCGTACGTCTCCTGGGAGCCGGCGAACCCGGCCCGGTAGACGCCGTTGTTCACGTCCCGGTAGACCACCTCGTTCACCGCGTCGATCGCCGGCCGCAGCCCGGGCGGGTACAGCTCGGGCGCGCCCGGGCGGTGGTGGGCCCTCCACTCCGCCGACATGTCCAGCGTGATCTGCGGGAAGTCGTTGGTCACCACCGCGCCGGTCGGGACGTCGACGACCGCCGGGACCGTGATGCCGCGGTCGTAGCCGGGCTCCCGCGCCAGGTAGGCCTCCTTGAGGCGCTCGATGCCGAGCACCGGGTCCCGGCCGCCCGGATCGAGGTCGAAGGTCCAGCTGTCGTCGTCGTGCACCGGGCCGGCGACGGCCATCGGCAGGGCGCGCTCCAGACCGAGCAGGCGCCGAACGACCATCGCCCGGCTCGCCCACGGGCAGGCCCGGCTGACGACGAGGCGGTAGCGGCCCGGCTGCACGGGGAACCCCTCGCGCCCGTCGGCGGTGATGCGCGTCGTGATGTACCGGCTGTCGCGTTCGTACCCCTTGCCGGGGCTCACGTACTTCACGCCGTGCGCCTACCCGCGCGGTGCCGCGGCGAACGTGGTGGACTGGCCCGGAAGGGTCCCCGTAGCGGCCCGGAGGAGGCAGAGGTGTCCGGGAAGCAGGAACGACGACTGGTCCTCGTACGGCACGCCAAGGCCGTTCCCAAGGGCGAAGCGGAGGACTTCGACCGGCCGCTCGCCGACCGGGGGCGCGCCGACGCGGAGGCGATGGGCCACCGGCTGGGCGGGTCCCCGCTCGGGGTGGGCCTCGTGCTGTGCTCCCCGGCGAAGCGCACCCGCCAGACGTGGCAGCTGATGCAGTCCTCCCTGTCGGACCGGCCCCCGGTCGTGTACGAGGACACGCTCTACGACGCGCGGGCGGAGGCCCTGCGGGCCGCCGTCACGGGGACGGACGACGGCGTGACCGGCCTGCTGCTGGTGGGCCACAACCCCGGCATCCACGAACTGGCCGCCGCCCTGCCCGGCGACGGCCCGCAGGAACTGCTGGAGCGGATCCGTACGGGCCTGCCCACCTGCGCCGTCGTCGTGCTGGACTTCCCCGGCGCCTGGTCGGACCTCGCCCCCGGGGCGTGCCGGCTGACCTCGCTCCTGACCCCCGCCGACTGATCCGTACAGCCCTCAGGGGCGGCCCGCCGGGGTCGCCGCCACCTCGGGAGCGAACACCTGTGCGGAGCGTTCCCCGCGCAGGGTCTCCAGGATCCGGATCTGCCGCTCGGCGCGACGCAGCAGCTCGTGCAGGCGCGCGCCGTCGACCCGGGCGCCGGTGCCCGCCAGCGACTGGAGCGTCCGCCACATGCAGGCCTTGCCCTCCACGCCCAGGCGCATCGCCTCCAGCTCCAGGACGTCGCTGAGCGGCGAGCGGGTGAACAGGCGCCCGTTCGGCTTGAGCCGGGCCGCCTTCTCGGCGAGCCGGCCGAGGGCCGCGCGCCCGCGCGCCTCGGGAACGCCGAGGCCGGCCATGACGGCGCGCAGGCTCTCCCGGTCCTCGGCGACCTCCTGGGCCAGTGCCGCCAGCGGTGGTCCGAGGGCCGTGCCGCGCTGGGACCGGGCCGCGCGGCGCAGCAGTTCGGTGCCGGCGTTCGCCCCGGTGAGGTGGTCGTTGAGGTAGACGCCCAGCAGGTCGGGGGCCGGACGGGTGGCGGCGGGACGGGTGTTCATGACGGTTCCTCTCGGTCAGGGGCCGTACGGGTCATGGGCCCGCCTCCTGGGCGGGAGCCGGTCCCCGGCGGTGCGCGGCGCTGCGGGATCCGTCCGGGGAGCCGTCGGGGGAGAGGTGGTACACCGAGAACGCCTGCCCGATGACCGGCATGGCCACGTTGCGGACCTGGACCCCGCCCGCCGTCATGCCGTGTTCGGTGCCGAGGTGGGCGTGGCCGTGGACGGCGAGGTCGGCACCCTCCTCGTCCATCGCCTCCGCGAGGAGGTAGCTGCCGAGGAAGGGGTAGATCTCCCGGGGCTCGCCCGCCAGGGTGTCCGGCACGGGGGAGTAGTGGGTGAGCGCGATGCGCAGCGCGCTCCCGGCCTCGCGCAGTTCGCGCAGGGCCCGCCCGAGGGCCTCCGCGCTGGCGCGCGTGCAGCGGATGAAGGACTTCATCTCCGGTTCGCCGAACTCGCTGCCGCTGCGCCCGGCGAACCCCCCGCAGAAGCCCTTGGTCCCGGCGATCCCCACGGGGGTGCCGCCGAGGTCGAGGAGGACGCCGTCGCCCTCCAGCACGTACAGGCCCGCCGCGCGGAGCTCGTCCGCGACGGCCTCCTGCCGGTCGCTCTGGTAGTCGTGGTTGCCGAGCACCGCGACCACGGGCACCGGCAGCCCGGCCGCCTCGCCGGCCACCACCCGCGCCTCGTCCGGGGTGCCGTGCCGGGTCAGGTCGCCGGCGAGGAGCAGCAGGTCGGCGCAGCCGCCCAGGGTGTCGAAGGCCGGCCGCAGCAGCCCGGCGCTGCCCGGGCCGAGGTGGATGTCCCCGACGGCGGCGACGCGGATCACGACAGCTCCTCGGCGTGGTCGGGCGGCCGGGCCCGGCTCAGGGTGATGTCCTCGTACCAGTCGTGGCCCGCCAGTTCCACGGCGGCGATCCGCAGGACGGCCGCCTTGCGCTCCTCGTCGCCGACGCAGCCGCGGACCACGGCGCGGGAGCCGTGCAGCTCGACCCGGACGCCCAGCTCGGCGAGCTCCTCGCGCGCCAGTCGCTCGCGCAGGTGCTCGATGGAGTACTCGATGATGCCGGTGGAGGTCATGGTCCTTCTCCCGCCGCTCCTTCTCCCGCCGTTCCTTCTCCCGTCGCGCCATCGCCGGTCCCCTCCGCGCGGTCGATGACGCGGAGCCGTTCGAGCAGGTGGAAGAACGCGTCGGGCAGCGGCCCCGCCCGGTGGTCGCGCTCCAGCCGGGCCCAGTCGATCTGCTCGCGCAGCATGCGGGCCATGGGCAGCAGGTCGCCGAAGTCGCAGTAGTGCTCGCACAGCGCCGCGAGGCGGCTGTCCATCAGGTCGGTGGGGGCGAGGACCGGCATCCACACCGAGTCCACCGCCTTGACGCTCGCCCGCTCCAGCAGCTCCGTGCTGACCGGACGCCGGGCCAGTTCGAAGATCAGGTCGATCTCCTCCCCGCCCGAGCGGCCCTTGACCAGCCAGTCCTCCGGCGCCCGGCGCATGGCGATACCGCCGTCCTCCAAGGCCTTGACGGCCTGGTCGGCGTCCTCGGGCCGCACGCAGAAGTCCGTGTCGTGCTGGAAGCGGGCCGGCAGGCCGTGGGCGAAGGCGGCCACGCTGCCGGCGAGGGCGAAGGGCGGCCCCGACCGCTTGAGGAGGGCCGCCACGCGCTTGGTGGTCTCCAGGATCGCCTGGGTGTGGTCCTTGGGCAGCGCGCCCTCGGCCGGTGTGGGAGGGCCCAGGCCCTCCGGCGGGGCGAGGCCCCCGAGGGCGGCGGAGGTACGAGCGGCCATGGGCGGCCTCCCTGTTCCCACCTGCACGGTGTCACGGTCGGGCATGGCCCCCGCCTAACCCGTCGGGGGCCCCTCGAAACCCCTGGGGCGCGAGGAGTGCCGCGGGGCCCGGCGGGTAGGCGCGCGGCATGCCCCCACTGATCGACAGCACGGTCCCCCTGCTGGTCCAGGGCTACGCCTGGGCCCCCGACCTGCGGCGTCGCCACGGTGACCCGCCCGCCCTCCGGACCCGGCTGATGGGCCGGCCCGCCCTGCTGCTGCACGGACCGGCCGCCGTGGAGTTCTTCTACGACGAGCGGCACGTGCTCCGGGGCGGCGCGCTCCCGGGACCGGTGCTCGACACCCTCTTCGGGCGGGGCGCGGTCCACACCCTGGACGGCGACCGGCACCGGGTCCGCAAGGCCCTGTTCGTGTCCCTGCTGATGCGGGACGGCTCGGTGGACGCCCTCACCGCGCTCGTACGCCGGCACTGGGCGGCCGCCGTCGAGGGGTGGCGGGGCCGGGGAGCCGTCCTCTTCGACGAGGCGGCGACGGTGCTCGCCCGGGCCGTCTGCGACTGGACGGGCCTGGCCGTACCCGAGGACGCCGCCCGCGAGATCTCCGAGGACTGCGTGGCCATGGTCGACGGCTTCGCGACGCCCGGACCGCGCCACTGGCGGGCCCGCCGGGCCCGGGCCCGCCAGGAGGACTCCCTCGCCCGCACCGTCGAGGAGCTGCGCGGCGGAGTGACCCGCCTCCACCAGGCCCTGCCTCCGGGTGGCGGAGACACCGCGCTGGAGGTGGTCGCCCGGCACCGCGACGCCGACGGACGCCCGCTAGGCCCCCGCACCGCGGCCGTGGAGCTGCTCAACATCATCCGCCCCTGCGTCGCCGTCGCCTGGCCGGTGGCCTTCGCCGCGCACGCCCTGCACCGCAGGCCCCGGCTCGCCGACGCGCTCCGGGCGGACGACGGCGCGTACGCCAGGGCCTTCGCCCACGAGGTGCGCCGCTTCTACCCCTTCGTGCCCTTCGTCGGCGGTCTCGCCGCCCGCGACCTGCGCTTCGGCGGGGAGGCCGTCCCCGAGGGCACCCTCGTCCTGCTCGACGTCTACGGCCACCACCACGACCCCGTGCTGTGGCCCGACCCCTACCGCTTCGACCCGCTCCGCTTCCTCGGCCGGGAGCCCGGCCCCGGCGCACTCATCCCCCAGGGCGGCGGCGACGCCCGCACCGGCCACCGCTGCCCCGGCGAGGACATCACCGTTGGCCTGCTCGCGGAGTTCGCCTCCGCCCTGGCCGGCCTGGACACCGACGTCCCCGAGCAGGACCTGCGGATCCCGCTCCACCGTGTCCCGACACGGCCGCGCAGCGGGTTCACCGTGTCGGTCCCGTCCCGGCAGAGGAGTCACCATGCCGCGAGGTTCCAGTCCCAAACGTGAACGGCAGTACGAACACATCAAGGAGAGCGCGGAAGAACGCGGCGAGAGCCCCGAGCGGGCCAAGGAGATCGCGGCGCGCACCGTGAACAAGGAACGCGCCCGCGCGGGCGAGTCCAAGACCGCGAGCAGGAGCTCGCTCGACGACATCTCCTCCGCCCGGCGCGGCGGCCTGCGCTCCCACAGCGGGGCGGGGGGTCCCACGTACGACCAGCTCTACGCGGAGGCGAAGCGCCGCAACCTGCACGGCCGTTCCTCCATGGACAAGGCCGGGCTCAAGCGCGAGCTGGGCTACTGATCCCCGGGCTCCGGGAGGCCCGGCCTGCCCCGCGGGCGCGGCAATGCGCATGATGGAGGTGAACACGGGTGCGGAGGTCCGCCGCCGCGGACCTCCCCTTACGGCCGCGCCCCGCCGGGGGCACGGTCGGCGGTAGGTGCCGGGCACTCGGCAGGGAGGACCCGATGGACGTTCTGACCATGGGGGTGGAGGAGGAGTTCCACCTCGTGGACCGCGACAGCAGGGCGCCGGTGAACCGGGCTCCGGAGGTGATCCGCGAGCTCTCGGCGGAGCTGGGCGGTCAGGTCCAGGCCGAGTTCTACAACACCCAGGTGGAGGTCTGCACCCTGCCCGCCGCCGAGCGCGAGGACCTGCGCGGGCAGCTGCTGCGGCTGCGGTGTTCCGTCGCGGAGGCCGCTGAGCGGGCCCGCTGCCTCGCGGTGGCCTCGGGCAGTCCCGTCGTCCCGCCGAGGGAGCCGCTCACCATCACCGACAACGCCCGCTACCGCCTGATGGCGAGCCGGTTCGCCGGGCTCCTCGGGCCCTACCGCCTCGTCTGCGGCTGCCACGTGCACGTGGGCTGCCTCGACCGGGGGCGGGCCCTGGCGCTGGCGAACCAGATGCGGCCGTGGCTGCCGGTACTCCAGTCGATCACCGGAAACTCCCCCTTCGTCTGCGGCCGCGACACCGGCCTCGACAGCTGGCGCTCGGTCGCCTACTCCGGCTGGCCGACCGTGGGACCGCCGCCCCTGGTCGACGAGCGCCAGTACCTCGCGTACGTGGACGGGCTGGTCAGCGCCGGGGTGGTGCTCGACCGCGCCATGATCTACTGGTACGCCCGCCCCTCCGAGCACGTCCCGACGCTGGAGGTCCGCATCGCCGACGTCAACGCCGACCTCGACACCGTCGTCCTGACGGCCGTCCTCGTACGCGGTCTCGCGTCGGCCCTGCTCGAAGAGGTGGACGCGGGCGCACCGCCGCCCGAACCGCCCGAGCGGGTGCTGCGGGCCGCCCACCGGCTGGCCGCGCGGCACGGGATCGACGGACCCGGCCTGGACGTGCGGACCGGCGGGCGGGCGCCCGCCCGGCTGCTCGTCGACCGGCTGGTGGAGCGGGCGGCCCCGGGGCTGGAGCGGGCCGGCGACCTGGGCGCCGTGGAAGCCCTGTGGGCCGGGATGCGCCGACGGGGCACCGGTGCCCGCCGCCAGCGGGCGGTCTACGCGGCGACGGGCAGCCTGGCGGCGGTCGTCGACAGCCTGGAGGCTGCCACCGGCAGTCTGGCCGTCGAGGCCGCCTGAACCCGGGCCCGGACACGCCGACGGGGCGTACCGGCCGGGGGAAGGGCCGGCACGCCCCGTCGGGGGAGTGCGGTCAGCGGTCAGGACCGGGCCGCGGGCTCCAGTGCCTCGTCGGCGCCGCCCGCCGCACGCGCCGCGACCTGCGGGTTGCGCGACTTCAGCACGGCCCAGCCGATGGCCAGGCAGACCGCCCAGCCGGCGCCCACGTACAGGGAGACGCGGCTGTCGGGGTCGATGGCGATCATCACGGTGACCAGCAGCAGGAAGGCCACGGCGATCCAGCTGCAGATGGTGCCGCCCGGCGCCGGGAAGGAGGAGGCGGGCAGCTTGCCCGCGTCCACCGCGCGGCGGTAGCGGATGTGGCTGACCAGGATCATCAGCCAGGTCCAGATGCCGGCCGCCGTCGCCACCGAGGTGACGTACCCGAACGCCTTCTCCGGGACGACGTAGTTCAGGACCACGCCGATGCCCATGAGGGCGGTGGAGAGGGTGATGGCCACGGCCGGGGTCTTGGTGGAGCTCAGCTTGCCCAGCAGCTTGGGGGCCTCGGAGTTCGCGGCCAGGTCGCGCAGCATGCGGCCGGTGGAGTACATGCCGGAGTTGCAGGACGACAGGGCCGCGGTCAGCACCACGAAGTTGACGATCGCCGCACCGGCCGGGATGCCGATCTTGGCGAAGGCCGCCACGAACGGGCTGACGCCCGGCTGGAACTCGGTCCACTTGACGACCATCAGGATCACGCTGAGCGCACCGACGTAGAAGACGATGATGCGCCAGGGCAGGGTGTTGATGGCCTTGGGGAGGGTCTTCTCCGGGTTCTCGGACTCGCCCGCCGTGACGCCGACGAGCTCGACGGCCAGGTAGGCGAACATGACGCCCTGCAGGGTCATCAGGCTGGAGCCGACGCCCTTGGGGAAGATGCCGTCGAAGGCCCAGAGGTTGGACACGGCGGCGGTGTCACCGGCCTGGCTGAAGCCGAAGGTGACCACGCCGATGCCGATCACGATCATGCCGATCAGGGCCGTGACCTTGACCATCGAGAACCAGAACTCGATCTCGCCGAAGATCTTCACCGAGATGAGGTTGGCGACGTACAGGACCACCAGGAAGACCAGGGCGGTCACCCACTGGGGGACGTCCGGGAACCAGAAGTGCACGTAGATGGCCGCGGCGGTCAGCTCGGCCATGCCGGTGACCACCCACATGAGCCAGTACGTCCAGCCCGTCACGAACCCGAAGAACGGGCTCAGGAACTCGCGGGCGTACTCCGCGAAGGAACCCGAGACGGGGCGGTACAGGAGCAGCTCGCCGAGCGCCCGCATGATGAAGAAGACGATGACGCCGGCGAGGGCGTACATGAGGATGAGGCTGGGTCCGGCCTTGGCGATGTTCGCCCCGGCTCCCAGGAAGAGGCCGACGCCGATGGCGCCGCCGATGGCGATCATCTGGACCTGGCGGCTGCCGAGTCCGCGCTCGTAGCCTTCCTCGGGCGTGGTGCCCGTGGTGGCGTTGTCGTCGCCGTGGTGCTGTTCGACCTGCGTCGAGGTCATGCTCTGGTGCGCCTTTCCGCTCCATGCCGATCCGCCGCCGTGCTCGGCCGCGGATCGGGTTCCGATCCCCCGGATGCTGATGGAGTTGCATGCCGGCGGTCGGCCGACTTCAGCGCCCCTGTCCGGACGTGGGTGGTCCGGCAGGCGGTCGAGAAGATGTACCACGGTGTCCGGCTCCGTACCGTGGCGAACATCACCGGCAAATCGGCCATTCGCCCGTGACCAGGCCCAAAGACCCTTGCGCGGTGACGTCATCGTTATCCGGATCTGAGCCTCCGCTGAGCGAACGCACAATGACATCGAGGCAACGCGTGCCACCGGCGTCCCGCCCGCAGGGTCCCGCGGTCACACAGCGTGAACGCCGAAGCCCCTCCACGGGGCGGAGAGCGGGAGGCGGCCCGGACGGTCACCCGGCGTCGCGGCCGCCGTCCGCGGACCGGGCCGCCCGGGGGAAAACCCGAGGGGTCCCGAGAGGGTCCCGGCGAGTGCGGCTGCCCCGCATATAGCGTCGGGCCCGGGGAAGGCGTAGGGGGCAGCTGACGGAAGGTGATGCCGGATGGTCTCCGGAACGGACGACAAGCGGTTCACCGTCGCGATGCGGACGGTGGACGAGGCTGTACTGCTCACCCTCGGCGGTGAGCTGGACCATGACACGGCGGCCCCGCTGAGGGAGGCCCTCGACGCGGCGGCCGTCCGGGGCGGACGGCTGCTGGTGGACATGGCGGGGCTGCGGTTCTGCGACTCGACCGGTCTGAACGCCCTGCTGCACGGCCGTCTCGCCGTCCAGGAGGCCGGTGGCAGCCTGGAACTGGCCGGGCTGAGCGGGCCGGTCGCCCGGATGTTCCGTATCACCGGCGCGGACGGTGTCTTCCCGGTCCACGCCGATGTCGCGCAGGCGCTGAGTCCGAACCAGGGTCGATAGAAAGGGGGCGAGAGCCGTGGAGCAGCGTGGTCCGGCCGAACGCAACTGGCTCCTGGTTCTCGACGGGATGGCCGACCCGGTCCTGCGCAGCCGCGACTTCACCCGGAGGGCGCTGACCGCCTGGCACTGGCTGCCGGCGGACGGCCCGGCGGCGCGGGACGCGGCGGAGGACGTGATGCTGCTGGTGTCCGAGGTCGTGGCCAACGCCTGTCTGCACGGCGGCGGGCCCGGAGCCCTGGTCCTGGACCGTACGGACGAGCGGCTGCGGATCGAGGTCACCGACTCCAGTCCGGTACCGCCGGCCTTTGCGGCGGACGGGCGGGATCCCCGGCATCCGGGCGGGCACGGGCTGGTGATCGTGGACCGGCTGGCGCGGGCCTGGGGTTCGCGGCCCGGGGCGAGCGGCAAGTGCGTCTGGCTGGAGGTGCCCTGGCCCGCCGCCCTCAGCGGAGGGCCTCCAGGGCCGCGATGATCTCGCGGGTGGAGCTGACCCGGCCGATGCGGGGGAAGATCTTGGCGAAGCTGTGGGCGTGCGAGTCGGCGTCCAGGTCGGCGGTCGCGTCCTCGGCGAAGACCAGGCCGTAGCTGTGCTCCCAGGCGGTGCGGGCGGTGGACTCGACGCCGATGCTGGTCGAGATGCCGGCCAGGACGATCCGGTGGATCCCGCGCCGGCGCAGCTGGAGGTCCAGCTCGGTGCCGGTGAAGGCGCCCCAGTGGCGCTTGGTGACGGTGACGTCCCCCAGGGCGGCGAGCTCGGCCGGGATCTCGGAGAAGGCGGCCGGCGGGGCCGTGGCCGGGCCGGGGCGGTCGACATCGGTGGTGGGCAGGTCGCCGCCGTCGGGCGACCACGCGACGTTGACCAGGACGACCGGCAGCTTGTGCGCGCGGAAGGCCTCGGCGAGGGCGATGCCGTTGCGCAGGATCTCGTCACTGGGCCGGGCGGTCGGCAGGGCGAGGATGCCCTGCTGGAGGTCGATGAGCACGAGCGCGGTGCCGGCGTCGAGGGCCGGCGCGGAGGCTGAGGAGGTCATGGGGACGACCGTAGGAAACGCCGGGCGCGGTTGCACGCCTGCCCGGCCGGCCGGGCGGGCGTGTCGCCGCCCCTAGGATGGGAACGTGAGTGCGAATCGTGTGGGGGAGAGCCGGCCCGAGCCGACGCCGGAGCTGTCCGGGGCCGAGCTGCTGCGCTGGTACTGGACGCTGGGGGAACTGACCGGGCTGGCCCGCCGGATGGGCATCCCCGCGGGCGGCGGCAAGGCCGCGCTGACGGAGCGGCTCGCCGCCGCGCTGGACGGCCGCGCGGTGCCGGCCCCGGCACCGGTCGCCCGGCGCGGCGGGCGGCAGCTGAAGGCGCCCGTCGACGGGGGCAGTGTGATCCCCCGGGGGCAGCGGTGCAGCCAGGTGCTCCGGGAGTTCTTCCTCCGGGAGATCGGGCCGGGCTTCCACTTCGACGCCTTCATGCGGGAGTACGTCGCCCAGGGCGCGGGCCGCACCCTCGCCGAGGCCGTCGCCCACTGGCACGCCACCCGGCAGCGGGCCGCCGAACCCCAGGAGGTCGGCGCCCAGTTCGAGTTCAACCGGTTCCTGCGCGACTGGCATGCCGGACACCCGGACGGCACCCGTGACCAGGCCCTCGCCGCCTGGCGCGAACACCGGTCCCGCCCTCGCGGCTGACGCCCGCCGGGGCGGTGCCCCCCCCGCCCCGTCCGCGCGTCCGACCGCGTACGCACGTGTCGGATACAGCCCTGGTTCACCCCGAATCCGGTCAGACTTGACAAGATCACCAGAAACGATCTTCATATGGCGCCGGAAGAGACATACTGGCGGACGTGACCGACGACACCGTTCTGATCGAGACCGACGGCTGTACGGGGCTGATCACCCTCAACCGTCCCCAGGCCCTCAACGCCCTCACCCATTCCATGGTGCTGCGGATCGGCGAAGCCCTGACGGCCTGGGAGCACGATCCCGCCGTGAGCCAGGTCCTCCTGCGCGGCGCCGGGGAGCGCGGCCTGTGCGCGGGCGGGGACATCCGGGCCATCCACGCCGACGCGAAGGCCGGCACCACCGGCTCCCTCGACTTCTGGCGGGACGAGTACCGGCTCAACGCCCGCATCGCCCGCTACCCCAAGCCGTACGTGGCCCTCATGGACGGGATCGTGATGGGCGGCGGCGTCGGGCTCTCGGCCCACGGCGGCGTACGCATCGTCACCGAGCGGTCCAAGGTCGCCATGCCCGAGACCGGCATCGGCTTCGTCCCCGACGTCGGCGGCACCTACCTGCTCTCCCGCGCCCCCGGCGAACTCGGCACCCACCTGGCCCTCACCGGCACGGCCGTCGGAGCCGGCGACGCCCTGCTGTGCGGACTCGCCGACCACTACCTGCCCTCCGACTGGCTGGAGGAGTTCACCAGGGAGCTCACCGCCGCGCCCGTCGCCGAGGTGCTGCCCAAGTTCCACGGCGCCACCACCCCGCAGGCCCCGCTCGCCGCCGAACGGGAGTGGATCGACCACTGCTACGCGGCCGACACGGTGGAGGAGATCCACAAGCGGCTGCTGGGGTCGGGCCCGGCGGCCGCGCGGGAGGCCTCCCAGCTGCTGCACGCCAAGTCGCCGACCTCCCTCAAGGTCACCCTCGCCGCGCTGCGCCGCGCCCGCGAACTGGACTCGCTGGAGCGGGTGCTGGAGCAGGAGTACCGGGTCTCCGCGGCCGCGCTGTCCACGCCCGACCTGGTGGAGGGGATCCGGGCCCAGGTGATCGACAAGGACCGCCGCCCGCGCTGGTCCCCGGCCGCCCTCTTCCAGGTCCGCCAGGCTTCGGTGGACCGGCACTTCGCCCCGCTGGGCGAGGACCGCGAGCTGACCTTCCCGCAGTCCGGAGCCGGCCGCGGCTGATGCGGGTCACCGGGCGTCCCGGGCCGCTCCCCGCGGCCCGGGCCGCCGGGCCTCCCGCGTCAGTCCCGGCCGAGCCGGGCCGCGAGTCCGTCGAGCACCCGCTGGAGCCCGTAGTCGAAATTCTCATCCCGCAGCCGCGCCGGGTCCTGGCCGTGCCGTGAGTAGGCGTGGTCCTTCACCACGGGGTGGTCCTCCAGGGCCGCCTCGGCGGCGGGCAGCAGCGACTCCAGCCATTCCGTCTCGCTCTTCCCGCTGCGGGCGAGGAGCGAGAGGTAGGAGGCCTCGCTGGTCGTGGCGCCGATGACGTAGGAGATGACGGCCTTCACCGCGAGGTCCGCCTCGCCCGCCGGGAACCCCGCCGACACGGACAGTCCCAGCAGCCGGTCCGACATCCGGATCAGGTTCGGGCCCAGGTACGCCAGCCCGACCTGGCCGAGGACCGAGGCCACCCAGGGGTGGCGCAGCACCATCGCGCGCAGGCTGTGCCCGCACTGCGCCAGGGCCTCGCGCCATTGGTCCGGGCTGCCGGGCGCGGGAAGTTCCAGCTCGCCGTAGACCTCGTCCACGACCAGCTCGATCAGCTCGTCCTTGTTGGCCACGTGCCGGTAGAGAGAGGTGGCGGCGGTGCCCATCTCCGCGCCGAGCTTGCGCATGCTGAGCGCCTCGATGCCCTCGGCGTCCAGGAGCCGCACGGCGGTCGCGACGATCTGCTCCCGGCTGAGCGCGGGCTGTTCCTTCGGTCGCCGCGGCCGGGTCCAGACGGAGGGCACCGGCGCGAACGTCTGCTGCTCTGAAGAGGACATGCCCTCACCCTAGCTCGTTGCGAACAGTGTACGCATCATGCGTACGTCCGTGCGTGGCGTCCGTTCGAAAAGAGGGGCCCGCGCGCCCCTGGACGGCCCCGCGGCGGCCCCCGGAGGACCCCCGGGCGGCCGCGCGCCCCGGCCCGGGGGGGGGGGGGGGCGACCCCCCCCCCCCCCCCCCCCCCCACCCCCCCCCGCACCCCCCCCCCCCCCCCCCACCCGTGGTTTCCCATCCCCTTCGGGCCGGACCCCCCCCCTCT
>NZ_JBVJWV010000001.1:641879-682270 GCF_055602105.1 Streptomyces sp. NPDC037421 | reverse complement strand
GGACGGCCCTGGGGGCGCCCACGGGGGCCCCCGGGGCGGCCGCGCGCCCCGGCCCGGGCGGGGGCGGCCCCACCCCCGCCCGACCGCCCTCCACGGACCCGCCCGCGACCTTCCCGCACCGCCTCCGACCTGCGGTTTCACACCCTTGCGGGATATGATCTCCCCCTGGCGAAAGGGGAGTTGATGGACCGCACCATACGCTCGGCCGAGGACGTACTGGACCTCCTGGACGGGCTGTTCGCGCAGGACGCCGACCGCTGGACGGACGGCGGCGCCTCCTGGTGGGACGGCTTCTACGCCGACCGCTCCAAGCCCGTGCCGTTCTTCGTGGCGAAGCCGGACGAGAACCTCGTCTCGTACGCCGAGAGGGGGCTGATCCGCCCCGGGCGCGCCCTCGACCTGGGCTGCGGGCCCGGACGCAACGCCCTCCACCTCGCCTCCCTCGGCTTCGAGGTGGACGCCGTCGACCTGTCGCCGGCCGCCGTCGCCTGGGCCGAGGAGCGCGCCCGCGAGACCGGAGCCACGGGCGTCCGCTTCCACCGGGGCGACGCCTTCCGGCTCACCGCCGCCGAACTGGGCGGCCCCTACGACCTGGTCTACGACTCCGGCTGCTTCCACCACCTGCCGCCTCACCGCCGCGTCAGCTACCTGGCGCTCCTGGACCGAGTCCTCGCCCCCGGCGGCCACTTCGCCCTCACCTGCTTCGCCTCCGGCGCCATGGGCTGCGAACTGCCCGACGCCGAGCTCTACCGGCAGGGCGGCCTCGGCGGCGGCCTCGCCTACACCCCCGAGTCGCTGCGCCTGATCTTCTCCGGCCTGGAGGAGGCCGAACTGCGCCGGATGCGCGACGAGGACGCCGGTTCCCCGCTCTTCGGCGAACCCTTCCTCTGGACGGCCCTGTTCCGGCGTCCGGAGCGGGCTCAGCGGTAACCGGTGGCGTCCGCCGGCCGCCCCGGGTCCTGGACCTCCACCATGTACCGCCAGGCGTCGGGCCGGCTCCCGTCGAGGTCCGTGAACCCGTAGACCCCCGCGAGCTGCCCGCTGGAGAGGGACTGCCCGTTCCAGCGGGACACCTCCGGGTCCGCGGCCAGCGCCGCGACGGCGCGCCCCACGTAGGAGGGGGTCTCGGAGATCGCGAAGTGCGGGACCTCCTCCAGCGCGTCCCGCCAGTTCTCCTCCGTCACCCCGAACGCCTCCAGCATGATCTCCGAACGCATCCAGCCCGGGGTCAGCGCCACCGCCGTCGCCCCGCGCGGACCCAGCTCGTGCCCGAGGGAGAACGCCATCCGCAGCACCGCCGACTTGGCCAGGTCGTAGAAGAACGAGTTCCGGTAGCGGGTCGCGTTGTAGTCGGCCGTTCCGTCGGTCATCTCCACCACCAGGCCGCCCGGCCGGCGCAGCATCAGGGGCAGCGCGAAATGGCTCGTCACCGCGTGCGTGTCGATCGCGAGCCGGAGCAGCCGAAGCCCCTGGTCCAGGTCGTGTTCCCAGACCGGGCTCTCCCACTCGAAGAGGTGCTCCCCGCCCCAGATGTCGTTCACCAGCACGTCGAGCCGGCCCTGTTCGGCGTCGATCCGCCCCACCAGCGCCTCCACCTGCCCGGGCTCCAGATGGTCCGCGACCACCGCGACGCCCCGGCCGCCGGCGGCCGTGACCAGCTCGGCCGTCTCCTCGATGGTCTCCGGCCGGTCGTACTCCGAACGCCGCCCGGCGGTACTGCGCCCCGACACGTAGACCGTCGCGCCCCGCGCCCCCAGCTGCACCGCGATGCCCCGCCCCGCGCCCCGGGTCGCCCCGGCCACCAGGGCCACCCCGCCTTCGAGGTCCCGCTCTTCACTCGGCATGCCCCGACCCTACGCCCGGCGCGGTCCGCCCCCGGGACACGGCCCGGCCGGGCTTGTACAACACCCCGTTCAGGCCGCACTGTTGGCCGGGATTCGTCCAACCGGCCAACCTCAGGAGAGCCCGCTTGTCACCCGACCGCGCGCACGCGCACCCCCAGGCCCACGTCATCGACCCCGCCGGCGGCTGCCCCCACGCCCTCAACGCCCGGCTGCGCGCCCGGGGCGCGGTGGCCGAGGTGGTCCTCCCGGGAGGCATACCCGGTGCGGTCGTACTCGGCCACGAGGAGCTGAAGGAGTTCCTGTCCCACCCCGACGTGGCCAAGGACGCCCGCCACTTCCCCGGCCTGCACGACGGCACCGTCCCCGCCGACTGGCCGCTGCGGGTCTTCGCCAACGCCCAGGGCATGCACACCGCCGACGACGCCGACCACCGGCGCCTGCGCTCCCTCGTGGGCAACGCCTTCACCGCCCGCCAGGTGGAGCGGCTGCGCCCGCGCGTGCAGGAGCTGGCCGACGAACTCCTCGACGGCCTCGCCCGCGCCGCCGAGGACTCCGCCGACGGGGTCGCCGACCTGCGCACCCACTTCGCGCTGCCGCTGCCGATGGGCGTCATCTGCGAACTGCTCGGCGTGGACCCCGAACACAGGGGCCGGCTGCACCACCTCTCCAACACCGTGATCATCTCCACCGACATCCCGCCCGCCGAGGTCATGGCCGCCGTACGGGAACTCGTCGAGCTGATCGCCGCCATCGCCGCCGCCCGCCGCGCGGAACCCGGCGAGGACCTCACCAGCGCCCTGATCGCGGCCCGCGACCACGACGGCGACCGGCTCAGCGAGGCCGAACTCATCGGCACCATGCGGCTGATGCTCGTCGCCGGCCACGAGACCACCCTCAACCTGATCAGCAACGCCGTCCGCGCCCTGTGCACCCACCGCGACCAGCTCGCCCTGGTCCTCGACGGCAAGGCGAGCTGGTCGGACGTGGTCGACGAAACCCTGCGCTGGGACGGGCCGGTCAGCTGGTTCCCCTTCCGCTACCCCACCCGCGACCTGACCCTCGACGGCACCGTGATCCCGCGGGGGACGCCCGTCCTGGCCGGCTACACGGCGGCCGGCCGCGACGAGGCCGTCCACGGCCCCGACGCGGACCGGTTCGACGTCACCCGCCCGGGCGCCGCCCGCAACCTCTCCTTCGGGCACGGCGCGCACTACTGCGTCGGCGCCCCCCTCGCCCGGCTGGAGGCCACCGTCGCCCTGGAGCGGCTCTTCACCCGCTTCCCCGGCCTCGGCCTCGCCGTCCCCGAGGCGGAACTCCCGCACCAGCGCAGCTTCATCGGAAACAGCGTCGAGTCCCTGCCCGTCCGCCTGACCGCAGGCTGAGCACCGCCTACGAAGGGGCGGCCGGCGCGGACAGCTCCGTACTCAGCCAGCCCAGCGCGTCCGGGTACATCGCGCTCCAGGTCTGGAAGTTGTGGCCCCGGACGGCCGTACGAGCGTCTTCACCCGGATCCCGGTGCCCTGCGCCGCCCGGGTGAAGTCCGCCAGCTGCCGCGGCGGGCTGTCCTCGTCCTGTGCGGAGGTGGCCAGGAACAGCCCGACGTCCGCCCCCTTCGCGTGCCCGACCAGCCACATCGGGCTGTTGCGCTCCCGCAGCACCGGATCGGCGAGCACCTCCGGGTCCCCGGTCAGCGGGTCCGGGTCCAGGGCCGCGCCCGCCCGGAACACCCCCGGGTACTGGAGCGGCAGCTTCACCGCGCAGAACGCGCCCGTCGACACGCCCATCAGCCCCCACCCCTTCGGCCCGGGCAGCGTACGGAAGTTCCGCGCGACCAGGTCGGGCACCTCCCGCGCGAGCCAGGTGGCGACCTTGCGCGACGGGGTGTCGCTGCAGTCGGTGTTCACCCCGCCGGGATGGATCTCCGGCACCACCAGCACGAACGGCCGCACCGCGCCGAGCTCCACCAGCTGCTCCAGGGCGTCCGGCATCGAACCGAGGCCGAACCATGAACCCGGCGAGCCCGGATACCCGTGGAGCAGCACCAGCACCGGGAACCGGGTCTTGTCCGCGCCCGGGGCGTCGTACTCCGGCGGGGTCCACACGATCACCTGGCCCGCGAGCTTCGAGTGGCTGCCCCGGAAATAGGTGCTGCGGGTGCCGTCGGCGCCCGGCGTGAACCTGGCCCGGCCCACGGGCGGCCCGGTCATCGCGGAGGCGCCGCGCCCGCCGGTGCCCAGCAGGTCGTCCCAGGACGCGTACAGCCCGTATCCGGCGTTGATCCAGGCGGCCACCACGCAGATCGCCGTCAGCTGGCACAGCCCGAGCATGATCACCCGGGCGGCCCAGCGGCCCGCGACGGGGCCGGGCACCCGGTTCCACAGCAGGAGCGCGAGGAGCATGGCGAGCACGGTGGCCGCGATCAGCGTGACGAGGAACGACGTGCCGGTCAGCTCCACGGCGTCGGCTCCTGGGATGCGGGACGTAGGGCGGCGTACCCCCTCACCATGCCCGGTCCCGCCGCGCTACGCGCGGACGTCCACCGTGACGGAGTGCCAGCCCGTCGCCCCGTCGGGCAGGGTGCCCGTACGCCGCTCCGGCTGTACCTCGCCCCGGCCGTCGGTCGCCCGGACCTCCAGGGTGTGCCGCCCGGGCGGCGCCTCCCACGGCCACACCCACTGCCGCCAGGTGTCCACCCCGTCCGCCGCCCCGAGCCGGGCCTCCCGCCAGGGTCCGCCGTCGGCCCGCACCTCCACCCGGGCGATCCCCCGGTGCTGTGCCCACGCGACCCCGGCCACCGCGAGCGGGCCGGCCGGGCGCCGGGAGAAGGGGCGCGGGGTGTCGATCCGCGACTGGGTCTTCACCGGCGCCTCCCGCGCCCACGAGCGGCGCACCCAGTACGCGTCGTACGCGTCGAAGGTGGTCAGCCGCAGCTCGCGCAGCCACTTGCAGGCGGAGACGTACCCGTAGAGGCCCGGGACGACCATCCGTACGGGGAAACCGTGCGTGAACGGGAGCGGCGCCCCGTTCATCCCGACGGCCAGCAGCGCCTCCCGGCCGTCCATCACGGCTTCGACGGGGGTGCCGATCGTCATCCCGTCCACCGAGCGGGCCACCAGCTGGTCGGCGGGCCCGCCCCGCGACGGCGGCCGTACCCCGGCCTCGCGCAGCAGGTCGGCGAGGCGTACGCCGAGCCAGCGGGCGTTGCCGACGTAGGGGCCGCCGACCTCGTTGGAGACGCAGCACAGGGTGATGTCGTGTTCGACGAGCGGCCGGGCGAGCAGCTCCGGCAGGGTCAGGGTCAGCGGCCTGGCGACGCCCTCCCCGCGGATGTCCAGCCGCCAGGAGTCCGCGTCGACCCGGGGCACCACCAGGGCGGTGTCCACGCGGTAGAAGTCCCGGGCGGGGGTGAGGAACGGCCCCAGGCCCGGCACGCGCAGGTCCGCCCCGGCGGGTACCGGCGGCGCGGGGACGGCGGGGGGCGGCAGGACCAGGTCCGCCCGGGAGGCGGTGGCCCCGGCCGCGCCGTGGGCGCCGAGGCGCCGGCCCGCGTATCCGGCCGCCGCCGAGGCGGCCACGGTGGCCGCCAGCAGCCGGCCGAAGGCGCGCCGGTCCAGCGGCCAGGTCCCGCCGGGGCGGCCGGCCGCCGGGCGGGGCCGGCGCAGGACGGCGGTCAGCGCGTACAGCACGCCGGCCGCCACCGCACCGCCCGCGAGCGAGGGCAGCGCGTCCAGCCGGTCCGCCCCCGGCCGGCCGAGGGCGGCCGCCATCCCGAGGACCCCCACCGAGGCGGCGAGCGCGCAGCCCGCGCGGGGACGGCGCAGCGCGAGGATCCCGGCCGTCGCGGCGAGCACGGCCAGCAGGACCACCGTCCCCAGGGTCAGCACCAGCTTGTCGGAGGTGCCGAAGGCCCGTACGGCCCACTCCTTCACGGCCGCCGGAGTACGGTCCACCACGACCCCGCCGACCGCCGTGAGCGGGGCCGCCTCGGGGCGTACGAACGCCGCCGCCAGGTCCGCGACGGCCAGCCCGGCGAACGCCGCGGCCAGGCCGGAGACGACGCCCGCCCGGCGCCGGCCTCGGTCCCCCCGTACACGGGTCATCCGGAGCACCTCCGTCCTGTCACGGTAGCCCCGGAACCCTCACGGACGCGCCGCTCCCGGCGGCTGCGCCCGCACCGCCTCGCAACCGCAGCCCCCGCCCGCGGCACGCCCCTCGGGGGCGGGACCGGCCGGGCGGCGCTTGCGCAGCTCCACGACGCCGTCGGTGATGCCGGCGGCGGGCGCGGGCGTCTGGGTGCGCTCGTGCGCGGTCTCGGACATGTCGGTGCACTCCTGTCGCCTCGTGGCCCGCATCGGGAAGGGGCGGCCGCCGAATCGTTCCGGCGGCCGCCCCTCCGGTCCGGGCCAGTGAACCCGGCACCCCCGCCGCGCGCGGTCCGCCCGGCGCCGATTCCCCCGGAAGTGTGATGGCGCCGGGCGGCTCCCCGCCGGAGTACTCCTGGACCGGAGTGCTCCTAGACCGGCAGGGACCAGGCCTGGTCCACCTGGTGGTCGCCGCAGGCCGCCAGCCGCAGCCGCTCGGCAGGGGCGTCGGGGGTCGCGGGCGCCGCCGGGGCGGTCAGGCACTGCCCGCTCGACTCCTCGACCAGGGCCCCGTCGCGCCGGTGGCTCCAGCTCTGGCCCGCCTGCCGGCCCGGGGCGCAGTCCGCCAGCTCCACCAGGCCGCCCGCGCGGGCCGTGAGGCACTCGCCGGCCAGCTTCAGCCGCCCGCCGCCGCCCAGGGTCCAGCGCTGGTCGGCCCCGGCGGTGCAGGTGCCGAGGACCACCGAGCCGACCCCGCTGGTGCTGGCCCCGTCGGCGCACTTGGCGCCGAGCCCGTTGATCTGCCCGGTGGGCACCGCCTCGGCGCAGCCCCGCGGGGTGAGCCGCCACACGGCCGTGTCGTGCGCGCCGAGCCGCCCGGTCAGCGCGTTCACCACCTCGGTGCGGCGCCCGGTCCACAGGTCCTCGGCGTCCACCACGCACGCGGCGGGCAGTCCGACGTCGGCCAGCGGCACGGAGACGTCCCGGGCGCTGCCGGAGCGGTTGAGGACGGCCACGGCGCGGTCCCCGTCCGCCAGCGGCCGGGCCAGCACCTCGAAGGTCGCGTTGGAGGAGACCACGGCGCCCTGCCGGCCCATCGGGTCCTGGTCCAGCTCGATCAGCCGGGTGTTGCCGAGCGCCGCGCGCCCGCCCGGGGTGAGCGCGGACACGTCGGAGGACAGGATGAAGGGGGCCGCCATCATCGCCCACAGCCCGACCTGGCTGCGGCTCTCCGCGTCCGTGAGGCCGGGGGCGCCCGCGATCAGGAAGTCGGGGTCGTTCCAGTTGCCGGGGCCCGCGTACCGGCCGAGCCAGCGGTTGTAGCCGTAGTTGCCGAGCACCGAGCTCCACCGGGAGGTGGCGGGGGCGTTCGGGGCGTACACCTTGATGTCCCGGCCCTCGCGCCACAACTGGCCCGTCTCGCCGACCCAGTCGAGGACCTTGTGCCAGTCGGAGCCGCCCCATTCGCCCTGCTGGAAGTAGGCGGGCGCGGAGGCGGACAGCACCATCGGGCGGCCGCTGTCGCGCAGCGCCCGGGCGACGGAGTTGTAGGCGTCCCGGTAGGCCTGCTCCTTCGTCTTCCCGGGCGGCACCCACAGGTTGCAGCCGTCCATCTTGACGTAGTCCACCTTCCACGACGCGAACTGCCGCGCGTCGCGGGCGTAGTGGTCCGGGCCGCCGCCGTCGGGGGAGCCGCTGCCCGGGTAGCGCTCGCAGGTGAGGGAGCCGGCGTCCTCGTAGATGCCGAACTTCAGCCCCTTGGCGTGCAGGTACTCGCCGAGCCAGGCCATGCCGTGCGGGAACCTCCGGGTGTCGGTGACCAGGTTCCCCTGTGCGTCGCGCTCCTTGAGCATCCAGCAGTCGTCCACGGTCACCGTGTCGTAGCCCTTGGCGGCGAGACCGCTGGAGACCAGGGCGTCGGCGTTGGCGACCACCTTGGCCTCGTCGATGTCGCACATGTAGTGCGCCCAGTTGTTCCACCCCATGGGCGGGGTGAGGGCGAGCGGGGTGTCCCAGGTCGCGGTCGGCTCGGCCGCCGCCGGGGCGGGGACGAGCACGAGGGCGAGCAGGGCGGCCGCGGTGAGACAGGGGAGCGAGGCGCGCGGGCGAGGCGGCACGGGGTCTCCTTGGCGTGGGGGAGTACCGGCGGACATTCGTGCCTCAGTGCAGCGGTGCGACTACCCGCTGTCAACATAAGTCGATGGTTATGGCTCAATGACCAGCAATATGGCCGCAGTCGATGTCACACGTCCGTGGCGGGCGAGATTGGGTGCCGTCGTACGTGACGGCGGCTGATACGCTGTATCTCATGCCGAGGAGATCACCCGCCCTGGACCGCGCCACCCCGGAGGCCATCGCCCTCACCGCCCTGCGCGTCCTCGACGAGGAAGGGCCCGGGGCCCTCAGCTTCCGCGCCCTCGCCGAACGGCTCGACGTCTCCCACGCCACCGTCCAGCGCCGCTGCACCGACCTCGCCGGCCTGCTGGACCTGTGCACCGACCACCTCGCCGGACAGCTCCCCGAGGTCCCCGCCGGCACCGGCTGGGCCGAGGCCACCGAACAGCGGTTCGGCGCCCTCTACCGGCTGCTCACCGCCCACCCCGGACTCCTCGCCCTGCGCGGCGGCCGCCCCTGGCTCGGCCGGCAGCTGCTGGCCCGCCTCGTCGAACCCGCCCTCGCCGACGGCGTCGCCGCCGGAATGACCCCGGCCGAGGCCATGACCGCCTACCGGCGGATGTACCTGCTCACCCTGGGCAGCGCCGCCTTCGTCGACCACCGCGACCCGGCCGGGGTCACCGCCGCCTCCCGGGCCGCCATCGCCGCCCTGGACCCCGCCGAATTCCCGGTCCTCACCGGCGCACTGGCCGAGGTACTGCCCCCGCTGACCGACCACGAGGTGTACTACGGCGCCCTGCGCCGGCTCATCGAGGCAGCCCGGCCCGCCCCCGGGCCGGCCACACCCTGAGACCGCGAAAGGCAGAACCGCCATGGAACAGCAGCTCGACTACGCCGCCGTCCGCGCCGCCGCCGCCCGAACCGCCGGCGCCGTCCGGCCCGCCGCGGTGGTACCCGCCCGCGAAGGCGTCTGGTACGCCCTCGAATACCTCCAGCACACCGGCTCCTTCAAGGCGCGCGGCGCGCACAACTTCCTCGCCGCGCACCGCGACGCAGGCCGCCTCCCGGCCGCCGGCGTCACCATCGCCTCCGGCGGCAACGCCGGCCTGGCCTGCGCCTGGGCCGCCCGCGCCCAGGGCGTCCCCGCCACCGTGTTCCTCCCCGGCAACGCCCCGCGCGTCAAGGTCGACCGGCTGCGCGGCTACGGGGCCGACGTACGGCTCGTCGGCGACCGCTACGCCGAAGCCCTCGCCGCCTGCCGGGAGTTCGCCGCCGGCAGCGGCGCCCTGAGTAGCCACGCCTACGACCACCCGCTCGTCGCCGCCGGCGCCGGGACCCTGCTCGACGAGGTACGGGCCGCCCTGCCGGGCCTCGACACCGTCGTCGTCGCGGTCGGCGGCGGCGGGCTGTTCGCCGGCGTCGCCACCGCCGCCCGCGAGCACGGCGTACGGGTGGTCGCCGCCGAGCCCGAGCACTGCCGGGCCCTGAACGCCGCCCTGGAGGCGGGCGAACCCGTCGACGTCCCGGTGTCCTCCGTCGCCGCCGACTCCCTCGGCGCCCCCCGGGTCTCGGCCGACGCCCTCGCCGCGGCCCGGCAGGGGAACGCCGTGTCGGTGCTCGTCCCGGACGAGGCGATCAGCGCCGCCCGCAGGGCGCTCTGGGCCGAGCACCGGATCGTCGTCGAGGCCGGCGCCGCCACCGCGCTGGCGGCCCTGCGCACCGCGCCGGAGCCGCTGGGCGAGCGGGTCGCCGTCGTCCTGTGCGGGGCCAACACCGACCCCGGGGACCTCTGAACGACGATCGTCGCCCCGGACCGAGACTTTCGAGTACGGCACCGGGCCACGCGTGCCTGCGAGGCTCCGACACGACGGTGCGTACCGCACCGGAACGTCGAGGGCACGGAGGAACGGGGCCATGGCTCAGCGCAAGGGTTGTCTCATCGGGTGCGGTATCGCGCTGGTGCTGGGGGTGGGGCTCCTCGTGGCGCTGTTCTTCGGGGCGGCCAAGGTCCTCGACATAGCCGACAAGACCCTGCTCGACCCGAAGGTCTACGAGGCGGTGAAGACCGGCGACGCCGAGAGCGAGGTCCGCGCGAAGCTGCCCTCGGGCGACAACTTCGTCAAGGACGCCCTCAAGGACGGCGGCCCCGCCGAGCCCGCCGGCAGCGTCTGCGCCTACTACCTCTCCGCCGCCGACGGCCAGACCGAGGACGTGCTCCGCTTCTGCTTCAAGGACGGCAAACTCGCGGAGAAGGCCCAGTACCGCATGAAGTAGCAACGGGACCGGGCCCTACCGCTCCGCGGCCCTACCCCCGGCCGTCCAGCCGGGCGGCCGAGCGCGACAGCCCGTCCGCGGCCGTGGCGCACCGCCGGGCCAGCTCGTCGACACGGGCCCGGAAGGCATCGGCCTGCGGGCCCCTCCAGTCCAGACCGTCACAGGCGCCGCGCAGCCGGTCCGCCCGCTCGCGCAGGGCGGCGGCGTGGCTGCGCAGCCCGTCGGCGGGGTGTCCGCTCACGACCGCTCCTTCCAGGGGGCGAAGGCGTTGGTCACTCCGGCCAGCGCCGGGGCCAGCTCGGGGTGGTGCCGCAGCAGCACCGTCACCATCGAGTTCCGGTCGATCCAGCGCAGCCCCTCGGCGGTGTACACCTCCGGCCGGTAGTCCGTGGTGAAGAACCGGTCGCTCTTGATGCGGCGGGTGGCCATCAGCGCGAACACCCGGAAGAGGGTGTCGCTGAACCCGAAGCCCGCCGGCCGCGGTTCGGCCAGGTTCCCGACCAGGGTGTCGACCCGGTCGAGCCGGCCGTCGTAGAGCTCCCGCAGCAGCGGGGTGTCGCCCGGGTGCCCGCCGGTGAGCTCCTCGAAGGAGGTGACCGGCCGCTTGCGCAGCATCCGCCGCTGGGCGTTGTAGCGGGGGATGCCCCGCTCGCGGTCGCGCAGGATGTCCACGGTCCCGAGGTCGATGTGCTCGCCGGACAGCCGCTTCAGGTTGCGCAGCGCGTCCGGGTGGTTGTGCAGGACCAGCGCCCCCGGGTTCGAGACGCCGAAGGTGTAGAACAGGTCGCTCATCCCGTACGCGTCGACCGCGGTGCGCGTGGTCGCGCCCTGCATGTCGTCGAAGCCGACGACCTCGCGCCGCCCCCCGCGCCGGTGGTCGCGGACGGTGATCTCGTCGGGGATCAGCGGGTGCAGCCGGTACGCCGAGACGAACTCCTCCGTCATGGAGAAGGGAGCGGCGTGGTGATCGGTGCCCGATCCCCGGGAACCGCTGAGGACCTCGCCGCCGACCCGGCCGAAGGTCTTGGTGACCCAGCGGGGCAGCAGCCCGTACCAGTTGGCGCGCATCGCCTGGTGCACCACGGGGTGGTCGAGGATGCCCGGGGTCCACTCCACGGTGTGGATCTTCGCCATGAGGGCGGTGTTGACCAGCCGCGCCGTGTGGAAGATCCGCTCGTCGTCCCAGGTGGGGTGCTGCGAACGGACCAGGTCGCAGATGGAGTTGTGCTCCTTGGCGAAGAGCGTGTGCAGCAGCGACAGGCCGGTCCAGTAGTCGCTGTTCATGCCCGTGGCGTCGAGGCAGTCCATCCCGGGCCGCGGATCGGCGGGCAGCCGGCCGCCGTCGACGATCAGCCGGCCGTGCTCCCCGGTGCGCAGCGAGCGGCAGCGGGCCTCGTCCGACCCGTAGATCTGCGAGCCGTCCCACCAGTGGCTGACGGTGTTCTCGTACGTCGGCGGCACGTCCGGCGTGGTGTGCGCGACCGGGTCGGGGCGGGTGCGGTTCACCCGCATCGGGCAGCTGCCGCCGTGCTCGGCCCAGTCGTCGTCGGCGGCGAGCGGGACCGTGAACGGCTCGGCCTCCTCGTTGTCCCCGTGATTGGCCCAGCCGTGGTTCTGGAACTGGATCCACGCGGCGGCCAGCAGGTTCAGGGTGGGCGCCGGGGTGAAGCCGCGCCGGGCCAGCAGCTGCCGGCTGACCTCGCGGGGACTGGGCGTCATCAGCGCCTCGTCCTCGTCCGGATACGCCATGTGCAGCGGGGTGTTGCGGTCCAGGCGGGTGCCCACCCGGCCCATGTCCTCGTCGTACGGGTCGTAGCCCGAGCCGTCGTACGAGCGGTACGGCGCGAGGTGCTTCGTGGGCCGGCGGTCGCGCTCGCCGCCCGCGCCGAAGGTGTCGTGCAGGTTGTGGCGGCGCAGGTCCTCGCGGATCACGGCCAGGTTCAGCAGGCCGAGCGGGGCGGGCAGTTCGTACCACTCGCGGGTGCGGTTGACCCGGGCGAAGGCCGCCGACTCCAGCCGCTCCAGCAGTCCGGGCGGGCCGTACGGCTGCGGCGCCGCCGGCGGCGGCTGGTGCCGGCGGGAGGTCTGGGCCGGCAGCTCCGGCGCCGCCGGCGCCGTATCCGTCGGGGGAGTGTGCGAGTCGGTGTCGGTCATGCGGGGTCCTCAGCGGTCGTGGAGGGTGAAGAGGTGCGTGCCGGTGACCCGGCCGCGGAAGGCGGCGAGCTCGGAGTCGACGTGCGTGCGCGCGTGGGGGACGTCGTGTTCGAGGTTGTGCGCGTACCGCTCGGCGGCATGGCACAGCGGGAAGGCGTGGGTGTCGTCGGTCCAGGTGAACTCGGTGAACTCCTTCGGGAGTTCGTACGGCGACACCGACGAGCGGCCCTCCAGGCTCGGCACGATGTCGTGCTCGTTGACGAGCGAGACCACCCGGGTGCGCGGATCGGCGGCCCGCTTCTGGTCGATCGGGGAACCGATCGCCACCACGTGCGTCACCGTGTACAGCGCGTTGAAGTCCCGGCTCGCCGCCAGGTTCATCGCGGTGATCCCGCCCTGGCTGTGGCCGACCAGCGCGACCTGCGCCCCGGAGGGGACGAGCCGGCGCAGGGCCCTGACCACCGCACGGGTATAGGTGGTGTCGATGGAGCCCACCGCGTCGATGCCGCCCAGCAGGTCCTGCGGGCTCTCCTGGTTGAAGCTCGGCCCCATTCCGGCCAGCTGGACCACGAAGCGCCGCTCGCCGTCCGGACCGTCGACCTCCTGGACGAGCAGCAGGCCGCGCGTGCCGATCCGGCCGATGTTGCGGACGTAGCCGACGATCGTGCCCGAGGTGTCGATGCTGCCCAGCAGCGCGGCCGAGGGCGTGTGCGGCTCGGCCCGGCCGCGGCCCCGGTTCAGGAACGCCCACACCGAGCTGCTGACACCGACGAAGTAGTCGGAGGTCAGCGGCCGGCCGGTGGCGATCTGCCAGCCGGCGGTGTCGTTGAGGGGGTTCTCGTCGGTCAGCGCGTTCCAGGCCATGATGTCCGTGAAGGACGGCGCCAGCAGGGCGAGGGCGTACTCCGCGCCCTTCTCCGTCAGCAGGCCCCGGAACAGCCGTACCGCCTCGGCCTGGCGGTCCTCGTCGATGGCGCGCAGCACCCGCGAGGTGGCCGGGTTGTCGAGCAGCTCCGGGTGGCGCACGGCCGCCGCCCGGATCCGGGCCTTGAGGCCGGTGACGGCGAGGCTGACCGCCAGGCTCTCCCGGCTGGTCAGCACCCCGGCCAGCCAGAGCGCCCCGGCGAGCGGGGCGCCGCCCTGCGGGGCCCAGCCCAGGCCCCGGGGGTCCATCAGGGTGCGCAGCAGCTCGCGCTGCGCGGCGCGGGCCCGGCGCGGGCCGGCCGCCGCCAGCGGCAGCCGGGAGCCGAGGGCGACCCGGGAGGCGTAGCGCGCGGCGTCGCGCACCGCGTCGGCCGCTTCGGCCAGTTCGCGGCACACGTGGTGCAGGGAGGCGATGTCCGGCTGGGTGACGGACGCTTCGGCTTCGGTCATGGCGGGACTCCTCCTACAGCCGGCCGAGGCGCAGCCGGATGCCGGCCGTGTCGAGGATCCCCGGCAGCGGACGCCCCGGGTCGAGCACCGGACGGGCCCCGGTGAGCCGGTGGCCGCGCAGCACCTCGGCGCAGACCAGCGAGGTCAGCAGCAGGGCGACGTACTCGCCCGGGCAGCGGGCGCCGCCGTGGCTGAACGGCGCCACCCGGGTGTCCCGGTGCACGTCCGGGGCCAGCCAGCGGCCCGGCGCGAACAGGTTCCCGCCGTCGACCCGCTCGGGGTCGCGCTGGTGGAACCCCATCGGCACCAGCACGTTGGTGCCGGCCGGGTAGCGCACCCCGCCCCACTCGGTCTCGGTGCGGGTGACCCGTACGAGGTCGGGCACGATCGGGTACAGCCGCACCGACTCCTCCAGGCAGGCCCGCAGCCTCGGCAGCCCGGGGACGCGTTCGGCCGCCTCGGCGTGGGCGGCCTCCTGCTCGGCCGGGTGGTGCGCGAGCAGCAGCAGGGTGCGGGCGACCACGGGCGCGGCCAGGTCGATGCCCAGCAGCCAGTGGTGGGTCTGGCCCAGCGGATCGGTGCCCTCCGGGGAGGGCTCGGCCAGGGCGCGGGCGGCCAGGGTGTGCGCGGGCGCGTCGGCCGCGTACCGGGTGATCCGGGCCTCGATCTTGGAGTAGAGCGCCCTGGCGGCGTCAGGCTTGCTGCGGCCCATCCAGTTGGCCTGACCGCGCAGGGTGGCGAGCCAGTCGGACAGCTCCTGGTCGTCGGAGGCCTGGTCGCCGAGGACCACCCGCCGGGAGATGCGGGTCAGGGTCTTCCACAGCAGAGGGAAGTCGACGACCGTGCGGCTGGTGAGCCGCCGGCACTCCTCCTCGACGACGGCCTGGAACTCCGCGCAGGAGGGGTGCACCGGCTGGTCGGCCGCGAGGGCGTGGTCGTTGACCCGGCGCCGGTCCTCGCGCACCTGGCCGTGGGAGCAGATCACCCCGGTGGGTTCGAAGACGGACAGGCTGGCGACCTTGTCGTCGGCGTCCATGGCGAGGTCCGAGACCGGCTCCTCGAAGAACCGCCGGATGTCGGCCTGGTCGAACAGGACCAGCATCTCGCCGGAGAGCGCGCGCACCATCACGGGGGCGCCGCGGTGCCGGGCCCGCATCGCGCGGAGCGTGGCGTTCGACCAGGCGGGCTGGTTGACGCGGGAGTACAGCGCGATGACCGGGAAGCGGGGGTTGGCGACGCCCCGCACGAAGACGGGCAGGGTGTGGGTGGCGACGAAGCGGACGGTCTCCGCCAGGCCGGCCCGGACGGGGGGCAGCGAGGGGGCCCCGCCCCGCGTGGTGTCCGGGGCTTCGGTGGACTGCGTCATGCCGTGACCACCTTGCCGGGGTTGAGCAGGTTCTTCGGGTCGAACAGCCGCTTGAGGCCGCGCTGGAGCTCCAGGGAGACCGGTCCCAGCTCGCGCTCCAGCCACTCCCTCTTCAGCGTGCCGATGCCGTGCTCGCCGGTGGTGGTGCCGCCCAGTTCGAGTCCGGCGGCCATGATGGCGTCGTACGCCTCCTGGGCGCGGCGGAACTCGTCCGCGTCGGACTCGTCGAAGACCACCGTGGGGTGCAGGTTGCCGTCCCCGGCGTGGCCGAGGGTGAAGATCTTCAGGTCGTACCGCCGGGCGATCTCCTCGATCTGCCCGATCAGCGTGGGGAGCGCGGTCCTCGGCACCGCGACGTCCTCGATGAAGGCGGTGAGCCCGCCGCCCCGGGAGGCCATGTACGCGGCGAGGGCCGGGCTGACCAGCCTGCGCGCCTCGATGATCTCGTACGCCTCCTCGCTGGTGGCGGACGTGGCGATGTGCTCGGCGCCGGCCTCCTTGCAGAGGATCTCCATGGCGGACAGCTCCGAGGAGGGGTCGGCGGAGTCGCTCTCGACGATCAGGGTGGCGGCGCTGCCGGGGCGCAGCAGCGGGTGGGTGCCGAGGTCCACGATGGCCTGGGTCGTGGCCCGGTCGAGGAGTTCGAGCGCGGACGGGGTGTGCCCGGCGGCGGTGATCGCGGCGACGGCGTTCCCGGCGGCGGTGAGGGTCGGGAACTGGGCCAGCAGCGACAGGGCCGGGGGCCGGGCGGGCCGCAGCGCGAGGGTGGCGCCGACGACCACCGCCAGGGTGCCCTCGGAGCCGACGATCAGGCGCGTCAGGTCGTACCCGGCGACGCCCTTGGCGGTGTCCCGGCCGGTGCGCATCCGCCGCCCGTCGGGCAGTACGAGGTCCAGCCCGAGCACGTAGTCGGCGGTGACCCCGTACTTCACGCAGCAGATGCCGCCCGCGCCGGTGGCGATGTTCCCGCCGATGGTGCAGCGGTCCCGGGAGGCCGGGTCCGGCGGGTACGTCAGCCCGTGCCCGGCCACGGCTTCCGCGAGGCGCCGGGTGGTGACCCCGGGCTCGCAGCGCACCAGGCGGTTGGCGGGGTCGACGGACAGGATCCGGTCCATCGCGGCGGTGGACAGCACCACGCAGCCGTCGACGGCGTTGGCGGCGCCGGCCAGGCCGGTGCGGGCGCCCTGCGGGACGACGGGGACGTCCAGTTCGTACGCGGTGCGCATGACGTGCTCGACCTGCTCGGCCGTGCGGGGGACGGCGACCACGGCGGGGGTGCCGCACTCGGAGAACGGGGCGGAGTCCCGGGAGTGGGCGGCGAGTTCCGCCGGGTCGGTGAGCAGGACCTCCGCGGGGAGCGCGGAGCGGAGCCGTTCGAGCAGCAGGGAGGTGGTGTCGCTGGTGAGGGGCATGCCGGCCTTCCGGGGGCGGTGCGGTGCGGTGGAACGACTGGAGTGGGGCTACAGGGTCGGGAGCTCGGTGGTGACCGGTACGTCGATCAGCACCGGGCCGTCCTGCTGGAGGGCCGACTCCCGGACCAGCTTGGTCAGTTCGCCGAAGCCGGTGGCCTGGTGGGCGCGGACCCCGTAGCCGGTGGCGATGGCCGCGATGTCCAGGCCGGGGATGTCGAGTCCGGGGGCGCCCTGGGCGCGCTCCACCTGGGCGAACCACTGGAGGATGGCGTAGCGCTGGTTGCTCAGGACGACGAAGGTGACCGGGATCTTGTACGCGGCCGCGGTCCACAGTGCCTGCACGGCGTAGTGGGTGGAGCCGTCGCCGATGACGCAGACCACGGGCCGGTCGGGGGCGCCGAGCTGGGCGCCCACGGCCGCGGCGAGGCCGAAGCCGAGACCGCCGCCCGCCGTGAAGAGGAACGAGCCGGGGGTGTCGATCCGGGTGGCGTCGTGGAACTGGCCCAGGTTGGACGGGGATTCGTTGACCCAGAGGGTGTTCGCGGGGGCTCCCTGGGCAATGGCCGTCATCGCGGCGAGCGGGGTGAGCACCCCGTCGGCCTCGGCCGTGGACTCGGCCCGCGCGATCCGCGCGGCCGGGGCGGCGGCCTCGCGTACGGGCAGCTCCGCGAGCAGGGCCCGTACCGTCAGGGCGAGGTCGGCGACGAGCGCGTCCCCGACGGGGGCGCGGGCCGCTTCGTCCGCGTCCCGGGTCAGGTGCACCAGCTCGGCGCCCTCGGGCAGGTAGGCCCCGGGGACGTAGGGGTAGTAGCAGAACACCGGCGCGCCGATCACGAGGACCAGGTCGTGCCCCTCCAGGCAGCGGGACAGCGGCGCGATGGCCGGGGGCAGCGTCCCCCGGTACTGCGGATGGGACTTGGGGAAGGCGACCCGGCCCTCGGTGGGCGCCGACCAGACGGGCAGCCCGGTGCGCTCGGCCAGTTCCACGACGGCGTCCCAGGCCCCGGAGGCGTCGACGTCGTTGCCGGAGACGAGGACGGCGTTGCGGGCGCCGGCCAGGCGGGCGGCGAGCTGCCGGACCACCTCGGCGGAGGGCGCGGCGGCGTGCGTCACGGTGCGGTCCGCGGTCCGCTGGGCGGCCCGGTCCTCGTCCTCGTCGAGGACCACGTCGAAGTCGTCCATCGGCAGCGAGACGAACACCGGTCCCTGCGGCGGGGTTTCGGCGACCTGCACGGCCCGGGCCAGGGCGGGGGCGACGTCCGCCGCGCGCGGGGGCTCGTACGCCCACTTCACGGCGGGCTGCGGCAGCAGGGTGGACTGCGGGTTGGCGAGCAGGGCCTCCATGGTGAGCATGGCGCGGACCTGCTGGCCGGCGGTGACCACCATGGGGGTGCGGTTGGCGCGGGCGTTGAGGATGGCGCCCATCGCGTTGCCCGTGCCCGGGCCGGTGTGCAGGTTGACCAGGCCGGTGGTGCCGGAGGCGAGGGCGAAGCCGTCGGCCATGCCGACGACCACGGCCTCCTGGAGCCCCAGTACGTAGCGGAAGTCGTCGGGGAACTGCTTGAGCATGGGCAGTTCGGTGGAGCCGGGATTGCCGAAGACCGTGGTCATCCCGCGGGCTCGCAGGACGTCGAGGGCCGACTCTCGGACCGTGCGCATGAGGGTTCCTTCGCGGAGCGGGCGGAAGCGGTGGGTGATCAATCCATCACATTGCGTTGACCAAGGCAAAATTCATGATCCGTTCGGGTCGGACGCCGAAGAAGCCTTGGCAGCCGCCCGCCCCGCGTGTTATCGGCTCAGGCCCGGCCCGCGTCCGCGAGGATGTCCTGGCTGGCCTTCTCCGCCAGCACCAGGGTGGGCGCCATGATGAACAGGCCCGGGATGCGCGGGAAGGCGGACGCGTCGACCACCCGGACGTTGGCGGTGCCGTGCACCCGCAGCCGGCCGTCCAGGACGGAGCCGCTCCGGCCGGCCGGGCCGATCGCGGCGGTGCAGGACGCGTGGTGCCCCCAGGCCTCCTTCCGGATCCAGGCGGCCAGCTGCGCGTCCGTGCTCACCCGGGGGCCGGGCGTCTCCTCCCGCACCGAGTCGAGGAACCCGGCCTTGGCGTTGATGCTGCGGATCGAGCGGACCGCCTCGATCATGGCGGCCACGTCCGCGTCCCCGCCCCTGCCGTCGTCCATCGAGCGGAAGTTGATCTGCGGCTGCCGGGTCGGGTCGGCCGAGGCCAGCCGCACGGTCCCGGCGCGGTCGGCCGCGTAGCCCTTGAGGACGAGCCAGGAGAAGTGCCTCTTGTCGCGCACCGCCAGCTCGTCGAACTTCGGCACGTATCCGGTGAAGTTGCCCGGCGCGCAGAAGACGAACAGCTCCGGGTGGTCCGAACCCCTGGACGCCCGGCGCTTGATGCCGGTGACCACGCCGTTGGCCCCGTACGGGGTCGCGGCGGGCGCCGGTGAGGCGCGCCACTCCGTCAGACAGGGGTCGTCCCGGTCCTTGAAGGTACAGCCCGCGATGGCGGTGAAGTCCCGGTTGAGCGCGGAGACCACCGACACCTCGTAGCGGTCCTGGAGGTTGGCGCCGACACCCGGCAGGTCGAGCAGGGTTGTGATGCCGTGCTCCGCGAGGTGCTCACGGGGGCCGATGCCCGACAGCATCAGCAGCTGCGGGGTGTTGAAGGCACCGCCCGCGACGATGACCTCGCGCGTCACCCGTACGGTGCGCCGCAGCCCGTCCCGTTCGGCGGCCGTCCGGGGGACGGCGCCGGGGGAGGCCTGGTAGAGGTGGCGGCCGGACAGGTAGGTGACGGCCGTGGCCCGCAGTTGACCCTGCCGCTCCTCGAACACGATCCGCTCCGCCAGCGCGTCCGTGGCGACGGACAGCTTCGCGGGATACCGGGACAGCACGTCGAGGAGCCGTTCGCGCACCGCGTGCCTGCGGCCCGCGCGGACCGTCATCGGGGTCGAGAAGGCGCCCTGGGCGCTGCGGTCCACATTGGACCTGGAGTTGACGTCCGTGTCGAGCGACGACGCGAGCGGCCCCGGCGGCAGCGGCTCGGACCTGGCCGCGAGGGAGAGCTTGTCGAGGAAGGCGTCGCGCAGGGCCAGCAGGAGGCTGGACTCCTCGGTCGGCTGCCAGGAGAGCACCTTCTGCCAGTGGGTGTCCCACATGACCTTCGGATCCCAGCCGGAATCCCCCGTCAGGTCACGGATGTACGCCCAGTCCTTGTGCTCCGGGTACATCAGGATGGTCGCGTTGTGCGCGGAGCAGCCGCCGAGGGTGGCGGCCCGGGGGTAGAGGATCCCCTTGCCGTCCACCCAGTTGGTGCCGTGCGCCGCGTCGTCGGTGTAGTGGCGCACCCACATGTCCCAGCTGATCTCCGGGTCGCAGGCGGCCTTCAGGTGCAGTGCGGGGACTTCGTAGTACGTCTGGTTGCCGTGCGCGGGACCGGCTTCGAGGACGAGTACGGAGTGCCCGGCCTCGGCCAGGTTGGCGGCGACGCTGGCCCCGCCGGGGCCGGAGCCGACCACCACGTACTCGACCTCGTCCGGGGTGTCGCGCCGCTGCCGGGCGGCGGGGACGGTCGCGAGCGCGGGAGCCGCCGCGCCGGTGAGCGCCGCCGCGGCGACGGCGGCCGTGGAGGCGAGGACCGTACGGCGGCCGGGGGAAAGGGAGTTCGAGGGGTTCGGGGAGGGGGAGTCGTGATCCATACGGCTGTCCTAGGGCTCCCCCTTGCGGGCGTACGCGCGCCACGCCGCGCCCTACCCGTACGGGTAGGGCGGTTCACCCCTGGGGGTGGTGCCCCGCGCAAACCCACCGTCCGGCACCCGGCGGCGCGGCACGCCCGGGCCGTCCGGTCCGCCCGGCCGGACCCGCGCTCTCCCCCCGTCCGGCCAGGGCTACGCCCCCTCGTACCGCCCGGCCAGGGCAGGCCGCATCCAGTGGCCGTCCGTGCTCCAGCCCAGCAGCCGGCGCGCCCGGCCGCCCTCGCCCGTACCGTCCGCGTCGAAGGAGCCGCCCCGGGCCACCAGGCGCAGACCGGCCAGCGCGGGTGCCAGCCGGGCCCGCACATGCGCCGGGCGCAGCGCCGACTCCGCCTCGATCCAGGCCAGTACGCCCGCCCGCTCGGCCGGCCCGCACAGCGACAGGTGGAACAGCATCTGCCGCCACGCGTACGCCGCGTCCTTGATCGCGGGCAGCGGGCGCGGGTTCCCCTCCACCCGGGCCACCAGCCGGCACACAGTCTCGAAGCACTCCCGGGCGGGCCGCGCCC
Organism: Streptomyces sp. NPDC037421; assembly: GCF_055602105.1. Classification (NCBI taxonomy): domain Bacteria; kingdom Bacillati; phylum Actinomycetota; class Actinomycetes; order Kitasatosporales; family Streptomycetaceae; genus Streptomyces; species Streptomyces sp. NPDC037421. The sequence continues at coordinate 661,379 of NZ_JBVJWV010000001.1, read as the reverse complement.
AGCCGCCCGGCACGGTGACCCCGGCCCGCCCGACCAGGGTCGCGAGGTTGTGCGTGGTGAGGATCTGGGCCTGCTCGATCACCTTGCCGTTCGCCGCCGTCGACCAGGCGTGCCCGCCGCCCGCCCGCTCGGCGCACAGCGCGGCGAACTCGGGCGCGGTGCGCGCCGGACGGCCGCTCCGCGCCGATTCGGCGGCCTGGGACACCGCCATCCGGCGCAGCCCCGCGTAGTCGATGCCGTAGTAGCGCGCGTACAGGCTCTCCTCCAGGAGCTCCCCGGCGACCCGGGCGGCGACGAGGAACTTCGGGCCGAACGTGCCCATGAAGATGTCGGCGGCGAGCTCCTCCACGAAGGGCGCGCCCAGTTCCGCCTGCCGGGCCAGCTGGCCCAGCTCGCGCACCAGCGGGTTGGGCAGCACCGTGCCGGGGAAGGCGCGCACCGCCAGCCCGCCGAGCCGGCGCAGTGCCTCCGCGGCCGGCCCGGTGTCCGCGCCGTCGGTGCGCCGGTGGCCGGAGACCGCCCGCAGCCAGGGGAGTTCCTCGATCCGTACCTGCGACTCCAGGTTCAGCAGGAGCAGCGAACGGCGGCCCCGGAAGGCGCGGTACGTCGCCGCCATCAGGTTCCGCAGCGGCTCGTCCGCGTACCGCTCGGCGGTGACCGCCGCGACGAGCTGCGGCACCAGCTCGGCCAGCACCTCCGCCGACGGCACCACCCCGCGCTCCACCAGCACCTCCAGCGGGGCGCTCAGCGCCGCCCGGACGGTGGCGCCGACCGCCGCCGGCACCTCCGCACCGGCGGGCAGCCCGGTCTCGCGGGCCTCCTCGGGGCTCACCGGAGCCACCGGGGTGTCCGTGTCCGTGGTCCCGGCGCGCTGGTCGAGCCCGGAGATCCGGCGCAGCACCAGGCCGGCCAGCGCGTGGTGCGAGGGCAGCGCGGCCTGGCGGGCCTGGACCTCCCGGAGCCGGGTGTGCCCGGGCGAGCCGGGCGCGCCGCGCTTGGCCAGCATCGACTCGACGGCGACCCGCAGCAGCCCGGCCAGGCGGGGCGCGGGCGCGCGGCCGGCGACCTCCTCCTCCAGGGCCCGCCGCAGGATCGCGGCGTTCGACTTCGGGTCCAGGTGCTTCGTGCAGAGGGTGTGCTCGGCGGCCAGCGCCCGGTAGCGCGCCAGCAGCGCGGCGCCCTCGGCGTGCCAGTCCGGGCCCGGCACGCGCCCGTGGGCCAGGAGCCGGTGCGCGAGCAGCTCGTCCTCGAAGGGGCGCCAGACGGCGAGCGCCTCGCGCTGGGTCTCCACTGCCGTGTTGGGTCCGCGGCGGGCGAGCGCGGCCGAGGCCTCGCCGACGGTACGGCGGTGCACGGAGTCCACCCCGGGCGCGGGGCGGTCGGCGGGGCGGGGGGAGAAGCGCAGCCGGCCGGCGAAGGGCCGCAGCACCGTGACGAGTTCCGCGGCGGCGTCGAAGTCCCCGGCGCGCACCAGCCACGCCACGGTGGCCAGCGCCGCCTCCTCGGGCACGTGCACCTCGTAGCGGCCGCTGTCGAGCAGGGACCACAGGTACGCCAGGCCGTCCTCGGCGAGGAAGCGCGCGAAGAGCTCCGCACGGTCCGCCGGTACGCCGGCCAGCCGGGCGGCCTCCTCCTCGTACGGCAGCAGCGGTCCGCCGGCCGAGGCGCCGCCGGTGGCGAAGCCGCCGGTGACCACCTCGGGGGTGACCCAGGCGGGCAGCGCGGCGACGGGGGTGCGGGAGCCGATGCTCAGCGAGCCGTCCGCGATGCCGGAAAGGACGCTCTGCCACTTCCGGGCACGGGACAGGGCCCGCTCGCGGGTCGCGGCGTCACCGTGGTCCCGCGAGGTCCGCAGGGCCTGGGCCAGCCGGCCCGCCGCGTACGACGGGGACACGGATACGGCCACGGGCGCCGGTCCGGGGACGGGCGCCGGGGCGGGTCCGGCGGCGGGCGCGGGGCCGGGCCGGGACGGGTTCGGAGGCTGCTTGTCAGCGTGCGCGTTCATGGCCGACGTGGCAGGTTCCGCCCCTGCGCCCTCCGGGATGAAGCCCGGCGCTCTGCTGCTGAGCTACACGTCGTGGTAGGCCGTCAACCTAGGCGCCGGCCCGCCGGCCGCGCAAAGGATTTTGCGGCGGGCGGTGCGCCGGGCGGCCGGCCGCCCGCCCGGCGCGGGAGATAAACCGCTTCAGGCCATCGGGGCGCGGGCCTCGTTGACGGCCCCCCGCCGTCCGGTCAGCGTGGGCACCGCCCTCCGGCAGCGCAGCCGGAACCTCCCCGAAGGCGGCGACGATGACTCGTTCCCCCCTGACCCGCACGGCCGTCGCGACGCTGGTGGCCGCCGGCCTCCTGACCGCGTCCGGATGCGGCCTGAGCGGAGGCGGCGCCGGTGCCGACGAGGCCCGCAGAACCGGCGAGGTGTCCGGCGGGATCACCTTCCGCACCCTCCAGCTCAAACCGAAGTTCACCGCCTACGTCCAGGGCGTCATCGACTCCTTCGAGGCCGAGCACCCGAAGGTGAAGGTGAAGTGGGAGGACGTCCCCGGCGACGGCTACAACGAGAAGCTCGTCGCCGACGCCCAGGCCGGGGCCCTGCCCGACGTGGTCAACCTCTCCACCGACTCCTTCCAGCTCCTCGGGGACCGCGGCATGCTCGCCGACGTGGCCCGGCTCGACCCGGAGGTGGCCCGGGACTACGTTCCGGGCGCCTGGGAGCAGTTCAAGCTGCCCGGCAAGGGCGACGGCGTGTACGCCTACCCCTGGTACGTGACCCCCGAGGTCCTCACCTACAACAAGGACCTCTTCGCCAAGGCCGGCCTGGACGCCGGCAAGCCCCCGGCCACCGTCGAGCAGTTCTTCGACTACGCGGAGCGGATCGCCGCACGCTCCGGCGGCCAGTACGCCGCCTTCATGGCCGATCCCAAGGGCCGGCTGCCCGGCGACTGGCAGAAGATGGGCGTCCCCCTGCTCAACGACGCGCGGGACCGCTTCACCTTCGACACGGACCGTGCCGTCGCCTGGGTCGAACGGATGAAGGACCTCTACGCCAAGGGCGCCATGCCCAAGGAGTCCCTCCTGAAGGCCGACGACATCAACCAGCTCTACGGCGCCGGCAAACTCGTCTTCGGCCCCGGCTCCCCGGGGTTCGTCCGGGACATCAAGCAGAACGCCCCGCAGGTCTACGAACGCACCGGGGTCGCGGGCGCCGTCACCGGCACGCTCGGCCACATAGGGATCTACGCCCAGTCCCTCGGCATCCGCAAGGACACCAAGCACCCGGACGCGGCAGCCGAGTTCGCAAAGTGGGTCACCAACGGCCCCAACCAGGTGGAGTTCTCGAAGAACGCGACCATCTACCCCTCCAACGCCAAGGGCCTGGCCGACCCGCGCTTCACCGACCGGGGCGACGGCAAGGACGCCGAGACACTGGCCCGGGCCATCGGCGCGGAGCAGCTGAAGACGGCGGACCTCGACGCCAACACCCCCGTCCAGTGGACCAACCAGGTCGGCGACGCGGTGGTGCGGGAGGTGCAGAGGGCCATCCAGGGCGAGCAGGACGCCCGGACGGCGGTGCGCAGGGCCCAGGAGGAGGCCAACCGGCTGCTGGCCGCCGGGACGCGCAAGTGACCGCTCCCGCCCCGGCGGCTCCCGCTCCGGTGCGGGACCGGCACGACGTGAAGGGCCGGCGCCGGGCGGCACGGGACATGGGGGCCGACCCGGGCCTCGTCCACCGCAAGTGGTGGACCCCCTACCTCTTCCTCGCACCGGGCCTGGTGATGGTGGCCCTCTTCAGCGTCTGGCCGTTCGTCAACACCGTCGTGCTGTCCTTCACCGACGCCCGGATCCTGCGCGGCGGCTCCTTCGTGGGCTTCGACAACTACACCCGGGCGCTCGCCGATCCCGATTTCTGGACCGCCACCGGCAACAGCGTGCTGTACCTGGCGGTCGTCGTCCCCTGCCTGGTCCTGCTGCCGCTGGCCCTCGCGGTCCTCGTCCAGACGAAGGTCCCGGGCATCGGCCTCTTCCGCTCCGCCTTCTACACCCCGGTGATCGCCTCGGCCGTCGTCGTCGGCCTGATCTGGCAATGGGTGCTGCGCAGCGACGGACTGGTCAACACCGTCTTCGAGGCGCTCGGCGTCATCTCGGAGCCGATCCCCTTCCTCACCGACAGCACCATGCTGCTGTTCTCCGCCATGCTCGTGACCGTGTGGAAGGGCCTCGGCTACTACATGGTCTTCTACCTGGCCGCCCTCGGGAACGTGCCCGCATCCCTCCACGAGGCGGCCGCCCTCGACGGCGCCGGCCCCGTACGCCGCTTCTTCAGCATCACCGTCCCCCAGGTGAAGCCGATGATGCTGCTCGTCGGCACCCTCTCCGCGATTTCCGCGCTGCGCGTCTTCACCGAGATCTACATCCTCGGCGGCGAGAGCGGCGGCCCCGGCGGCGGCGCCCGCACCCTGCCCTTCCTCATCCGGCAGGTCGGCCTCGGCTTCGCCGGGGAGACCGGCTACGCCTGCGCCATCTCCCTGCTGCTGTTCCTGCTGACCCTGGTCTTCAGCCTGCTGGGCCACCGCCTGTCGAAGGGGGACGAGAGTTGAGTGCCGCCGGGACCGGCCGCGGGCGCCGCCGCGGGGGCCTGGCCGTCCGGTACGCCGTGCTCGTGCTCACGCTCGTGCTGATGCTCGGGCCGATCGTCTGGCAGTTCCTGACCTCGGTCCGCGGCCGCACCGAGAACGTGTACGACGGGCTGCTGCCCTCGCGGCCCACCCTGGACAACTACCTGCGCGTCGCCGAGTCCTTCCCGCTCGCCCAGTACGTGGGCAACACCCTGGTGGTGGCGCTGCTCGCGGTCGCCTCCAACACGCTGTTCGCGGCGATGGGCGGCTACGCCCTTTCCCGGGCCGGCTGGAAGGGCCGCAGGGCCGTCTTCACCGTCCTCGTGGCGACCCTGATGTTCCCCTTCGAGTCCGTGATGATCTCGATGTTCCTCACGGTCCGCGAGATGGGCCTGGTCGACACCCTCGTCGGGGTGTGGCTGCCCGGTGCCGTGTCCGTCCTCAACGTCATGATCATGCGGGCGGCGTTCCTCGCCGTGCCCCGGGAGATCGAGGAGGCCGCCGTCCTGGACGGCGCGGGGGAGTGGACCCGCTTCACCCGGGTGTTCCTCCCGGGTGCCCGGGGCGCCCTGGCCGTCGTCTGCGTCACCAGCTTCATGGGTGCCTGGGACGACTTCCTCTGGCCCCTGCTGGTCCTCACCGACAGCGACCACTACACCCTCCAGCTCGGCCTGAAGACCCTGGCCGGGGCCACCACGACCAGCGATCAGCGGATCGTCGCGGCGGGCGCGATGACCGCGCTCGTCCCGATGGTGCTGCTCTTCCTCCTCCTCCAGCGTTTCTTCTTCAAGGGAGTGGGCGAGGGAGCCGTCAAGACCTGACCGCCCCGCCCCCTTCGCGCCCCCGCCGTCCGACCCGCCGTCCGCCGTCCGCCGTCCGACCCGCCGTCCGTCCACGTCCCCGAACGACCTCCTGGAGCCGCCGTCATGCACGACGACCGCAGCATCACCGAACACCGCCTCCGCCGGGTCCTCAAGGAGCGCATCCGGCCCGCCGTCCACTCCCGCCCCGTCCCCCTCACCGTCGAGCGCTGGGAGGCTCCCGGCGAACCGGTCCCGGTCGCCGAAGCACTGGCCGCCCCGTACGGGCCCTGCGCGGCCGGCGACCCCTGGGGGCCCGCCTGGGGCACCACCTGGTTCAAGGTCACCGGCGAAGTGCCCGCCGACTGGGCGGGCCGAACCGTCGAGGCCGTCCTCGACCTCGGCTTCGACCGGATGATGCCCGGCTTCCAGTGCGAGGGACTGGTCCACCGGGCCGACGGCAGCGAGGTCAAGGCCCTCAACCCGTACAACGACTGGGTGCGGGTGGCCGACGCCGCGGCGGGCGGCGAGCGGGTCGAGTGGTACGTCGAGGCCGCCTCCAACCCCGTCCTGGTCGAGCACGCACCCACCTACGAGGGCGACCGGCTCACCAGCGGGGACCGGCCGCTCTACCGGCTGGCCCGGATGGACCTCACCGTCTTCGAGGCCGAGGTCTGGGAACTCGTACAGGACCTCGACGTACTCGCCGAACTGATGGCCCAGCTCGACGTGGACGACGCACGGCGCCACGAGATCCTGCGCGCCGTCGACTCCGCCCTCGACGAGGTCGACCTCGACGACGTCGCCGGGACGGCCGCCGCCGCCCGCGCACGCCTCGCCGGGGTGCTGGCCGCCCCGGCGAACGCCTCCGCGCACCGGATCAGCGCGGTCGGCCACTCCCACATCGACTCGGCCTGGCTCTGGCCGCTGCGCGAGACCGTCCGCAAGGTGTCGCGCACCACCTCCAACATGGTCGCCCTGATGGACGAGCACCCCGAGTTCGTCTTCGCCATGTCACAGGCCCAGCAGCTCGACTGGGTCAAGACCCACCGGCCCGAACTCTTCGAGCGGGTCAAGAAGAAGATCGCCGACGGGCAGTTCGTACCCGTCGGCGGCATGTGGGTGGAGTCCGACACCAACATGGTCGGCGGCGAGGCCATGGCCCGCCAGTTCCTCTACGGCAAGAAGTTCTTCCTGGACGAGTTCGGCATCGAGACCCGCAACGTCTGGCTGCCCGACTCCTTCGGCTACACCGCGGCGATGCCGCAGCTCGTCAGGCTCTCCGGCGCGCAGTGGTTCCTGACCCAGAAGATCTGCTGGTCCCAGGTGAACAAGTTCCCGCACCACACCTTCTGGTGGGAGGGCATCGACGGCACCCGCGTCTTCACGCACTTCCCGCCCGTCGACACCTACAACAGCGACCTCGGCGGCGCCCAGCTGGCCCACGCCGCACGCAACTACCGGGAGAAGGGCCGGGGTTCGCGCTCGCTGGTGCCCTTCGGCTGGGGCGACGGCGGCGGCGGCCCCACCCGCGAGATGCTGGCCCGGGCCAGGCGCCAGCGCGACCTCGAAGGCTCCCCGCGCGTGGAGATCGAGCGGCCCGACGCCTTCTTCGAGAAGGCCCGCGCCGAGTACGAGGACGCGCCCGTCTGGGCCGGCGAGCTCTACCTGGAGCTCCACCGCGGCACCTACACCTCGCAGGCCCGGACCAAGCAGGGCAACCGGCGCAGCGAGTCGCTGCTGCGCGAGGCCGAACTGTGGGCGGCGACGGCCGCCGTCCGCGTACCGGGCTTCGACTATCCGTACGAGGACCTGGAGCGCGTCTGGAAGACCGTCCTGCTGCACCAGTTCCACGACATCCTGCCGGGCTCCTCCATCGCCTGGGTGCACCGCGAGGCCCGCGCCACCTACGAGAAGGTGCGCGAGGAGCTGACCGCGATCACCCTCGCGGCACAGACCGCCCTCGCGGGCGCGGGCGAGGAGGAACTGGTCTTCAACTGCGCCCCGCACGAGCGGCGCGGCGTCCCGGCAGGCGGCGCGGGGCGGGCGCGCGCGGCCGAGCAGCCGGTCACGGTGGAGGAGCGGCACGGCGGCGGGCACGTCCTGGCCAACGGGCGGCTGCTGGTGGAGATCGACGGGCGGGGCCTGATCGTCTCCGCGTACGACCTGGAGGAGGGCCGCGAGGCGCTCGCCCCCGGCGGCGCCGCGAACCTGCTCCAGATCCACCCCGACTTCCCGAACATGTGGGACGCCTGGGACGTCGACGCCTTCTACCGCAACAAGGTCACCGACCTCACCGCCCTCGACTCGCTGGAGGTCACCGGGCGGGAGCCGGACGCCTGCACCGTCACCGTCACCCGTTCCTTCGGCTCCTCCGCCGTCACCCAGGCCGTCACCCTGCGGGCCGGGGCCAAGACCGTGGACATCGCCACGGACGTGGACTGGCACGAGACGGAGAAGTTCCTCAAAGCCGCCTTCCCGCTCGACGTCAAGGCCGAACGGACCGCTTCCGAAACGCAGTTCGGGCACGTGTACCGCGCCACCCACACCAACACCTCGTGGGAGGCGGCCAAGTTCGAGATCTGCGCCCACCGCTGGATCCACGCGGAGGAACCCGGCTGGGGGGTGGCGCTGCTCAACGACTCCACGTACGGGCACGACGTCACCCGCCGGATCCGGGAGGACGGCGGTCAGACCACCACCGTCCGGCTCTCCCTGCTGCGCGCCCCCCGCTACCCGGACCCGGAGACCGACCAGGGGCGCCACACCCTGCGCTTCTCGCTGGCGCCCGGCGCCGGCATCGGGGACGCGGTGCGCGAGGGGCACGCGTTCAACCTGCCCGAGCGCGTGCTGCGGGGCGCGGGGCCGGTGGCCCCGCTGCTGGCCGTCGACCACGACGCGGTGGTGGTGGAGGCGGTCAAGCTCGCGGAGGACCGCTCCGGGGACGTGGTCGTCCGGCTGTACGAGTCCCGGGGCGGCCGGGCGAAGGCCGTCCTGAGGCCCGGGTTCGCGGTCACGGAGGCGGTCGGGAGCGACCTCCTGGAGCGGCCGCTGCCGGGCTCGGAGGTCGGCGCCCCCGCCCCGGACGGCGGGGTCGCCCTCACCCTGCGGCCGTTCCAGATCCTCACGGTCCGCCTCCGGCGCGCGTGAGGCCCCCGGAGCCGGGCCGGCCGCCGGCCCGGCTCCGCCGCGTTCATCCGGTCGGCCGAGCAGCGCAGGCCGCCGGGGCTCCGCCGGGCAAGGCTGTGGGAAGGACCGCCACCACCGCACAGACGAGGACCGCCCCATGTCCCACAGCCGACGGATCAGCACCATCGTGGGGGTCGCGGCACTGCTGCTGACCGCCTCCGCCTGCTCCGGCCTGGGCCGGAGCACCGTGGGCATGCTCACGTTCCGCGGCCACGACTCACCGGTCGAGCTGAGCTACTCCAACACCCCGGTCAAGGGCTGCCACAAGATCCGCATCCCGAAGGGGGCCACCCACGTCGAGAACAACACCCTCGTGGACATCGTCCTGTACCGGACGGAGAACTGCGGCAAGGCCGAGGCCGAAGGGGCCGAGGCTGCCGAGGGCGTCTACGTGGCCACGAAGCTCTCGAACGTGACCGCCCCGCACAGCATGCCCTGGCGCAGCTTCAGGGTCATCCACTGACGAGCCCCGGCCCGGCGGAGGGCGTGAACTCCGCCACAGCGTCCCTGCGGGACGGGCCCCGGCTCCCGGAATCCCGGGCACCGGGCCCGACCCTGGTTATGCACTTAGTTGCAAAACCCGGCCCTCCTCGCTAGAACAGGTTCATCACCCCCGCGCGAGGAGGCGCCCCCTCATGAGTTCCCAGAGCCGGTACCCGCATCTGCTGAGCCCCCTGGACCTCGGCTTCACCACCTTGCCGAACCGCGTGATCATGGGGTCGATGCACACCGGCCTCGAAGAGCACGCACACGGCTTCGAGCGCCTGGCCGCCTTCTACGCCGAGCGCGCCCGCGGCGGCGCCGGCCTGATCGTCACCGGCGGCATATCGCCCAACGACGCCGGACGCCCCTTCGAGGGCGGCTCCCGCCTCACCACCGAGGAGGAGGCCGCCGAGCACCGGGTGATCACCGACGCGGTGCACGCCGAAGGCGGGAAGATCGCGATGCAGATCCTCCACTTCGGCCGCTACGCCTACCACAAGGACCTCGTCGCCCCCAGCGCGATCCAGGCCCCCATCAGCCCCTTCGTCCCGAACGAGCTCACCGGCACCGAGGTCGAGCGCACCATCGAGGACTTCGTCCGCGCCGCCCGCCTCGCCAAGCTCGCCGGCTACGACGGCGTCGAGATCATGGGCTCCGAGGGCTACCTGGTCAACGAGTTCATCGCCGCCGCCACCAACAAGCGCACCGACCGCTGGGGCGGCGCGTACGAGAACCGCGTGCGCTTCCCGCTGGAGATCGTCCGGCGCACCCGCGCGGCCGTCGGCGAGGACTTCATCCTGATCTACCGGCTCTCGATGCTGGACCTGATCCCCGGCGGCTCCACCCTCGACGAGGTCGTGCACCTCGCCAAGGAGATCGAGGCGGCCGGCGCCACCATCATCAACACCGGCATCGGCTGGCACGAGGCCCGCATCCCCACCATCGCCACCTCGGTCCCGCGCGGCGCCTACACCTGGGTCACCAAGCGGCTGATGGGCGCGGTGAGCGTGCCGCTGGTCACCAGCAACCGCATCAACACCCCCGAGAAGGCCGAGGAGATCCTCGCCGACGGCCGCGCCGACCTGGTCTCCCTCGCCCGTCCCTTCCTCGCCGACGCCGACTTCGTCGCCAAGGCCGCCGCCGGGCGCTCCGAGACCATCAACACCTGCATCGGCTGCAACCAGGCCTGCCTCGACCACACCTTCAGCGGCAAGATCACCAGCTGCCTGGTCAACCCGCGCGCCTGCCACGAGACCGAGCTCGTGCTCTCGCCCACCCGGACGAAGAAGCGCGTCGCCGTCGTCGGCGCCGGCCCGGCCGGCCTCGCCTGCGCGGTCACCGCCGCCGAACGCGGCCACGCCGTCACCCTCTTCGAGGCCTCCGGCCACATCGGCGGCCAGCTCGACGTGGCCCGCCGGATCCCGGGCAAGGAGGAGTTCGAGGAGACCATCCGCTACTTCGGCACCCAGCTCGCCGCCCGCGACATCGACGTCCGCCTCGGCACCCGCGCCGACGTGGACACCCTGCGCGGCTACGACGAGGTCGTCGTCGCCACCGGCGTCACCCCCCGCACCCCCGCCATCGAGGGCGTGGACCGGGACAACGTCGTCAGCTACCTCGACGTCCTGCGCGACGGCGCCCCCGTCGGGCAGCGCGTGGCCGTCGTCGGCGCCGGCGGCATCGGCTTCGACGTCGCCGAGTACCTCACCGACAGCGGCGAGGGCGCCTCCCAGGACCCCGAGGTCTACTTCCGGCACTGGGGCGTCGACACCGCGTACGCCGGCCCGGGCGGCCTCACCGCCCCCGAGCGGCCCGCCGCCCCGCGACAGGTCACCCTGCTCCAGCGCAAGACGACCAAGGTCGGCGCCGGCCTCGGCACCACCACCGGCTGGATCCACCGCGCGGAGCTCAAGCACCGCGGGGTCGTCTCGGTCGCCGGGGCCACGTACGAGCGGATCGACGACGAGGGCCTGCACATCACCGTGGGCGGCGAACCGCACCTCGTGCCCGCCGACACGGTCGTCCTGTGCACCGGCCAGGAGCCGCGCCGCGACCTGTACGAGGCGCTGCGCGCCGAGGGCGTCGAGGCGCACCTGATCGGCGGCGCCGACGTCGCCGCCGAGCTCGACGCCAAGCGCGCCATCCGCCAGGGCACGGAAGTGGCCGCCTCCCTCTAGGGAGTTGTGGCGGCCCGCTCCGGGCCGCCACAATCGCCGGGTGACGTTGACACCGGCAGACGCGGACAAGATCCTCACCGACAACTTCGCCCCCTGGGTGCTGGCCCTCGGCCTCACCGTCGAGGAGACCGGCGAGCGGCACGCCGTCCTGCGGCTGCCCTGGTCGGGCTCCCTGGCCCGCGACGGCGGCGGCCTGTCCGGCCAGGCCCTGATGGCCGCCGCCGACACCGCCACCGTCATCGCGATCTCCGCGGCGCGCGGGGCGTACGGCCCGATGACCACCGTCCAGCAGTCGACGAGCTTCCAGCGTCCGGTGACCGGCACCGACGTGCTGGTCGACGTACGCGTCACCAAGCTGGGCAGGCGCATGGCCTTCGCCGACGTCACCATGACCCCCGAAGGGGCCGGGGAACCGGCGGCGAAGGCCTCCACGGTCTACGCCCTGCTCGGCTGACCCGGCGGCGTCAGAACCGCAGCGGACCGGCCGGGAACGGCAGCGGCTTCGGCGCCGGCGGGGCGTCCTGCCGCTGGGCCGGCGCCGGAGCCGTCCGGCAGGTCACGTCCCGGGCTGGCAGCCGGCCCGTGGCCAGGTAGGAGTTGACCGGGGCGTTGGCACAGGAGTTGGGGTCGGCCAGGTACACGCCGTGGCCCTCCCCGCCCATCGCGAGCACCATCCGCGAGCCCTTCAGGGACCGGTGCAGCCCCTGCCCGCTCACGAGCGGGGTCTGCGAGTCCCACTCGTTCTGCACGGTCAGCACGTTCGCCCGGGTCTTCATCGGGGTGGCCGCCTCGGCGGGCCGCTGCCAGAAGGCGCAGGGCTTGATGTTGGAGGCGAAGTCCCCGTACAGCGGGTACCGGGCCTTGTCCCGCGCCGCGTCCCGCGCGTACTGGCCGGGATCGCGCGGCCAGGATCCGGTGTCCCCGCACAGGACGGACCAGAAGACGGCGGTGCCGTTGTCGGACGCCGGCTCCGAGGCGCGCAGCGCCTTCTTCAGGTCCGGCACGGCCAGGCCGGCGGGCTGCGGTGCACCCTCGGCGGCCGCCTTCAGTGCGGCGACGAGCGGCGCGGCCTGCTGCGGGTAGAAGAACAGGGCGCGCGCGGTGCGGATGTCATCGCCCGTCAGCTTCACGCCCTGGAACTCGATCGGCTCGCGGTCCGCCCGGGCCACCAGCCCCCAGAACGTCTCCGACACGGCCTGCGGCGTCGCACCGAGCCGGTACTCGCCGTCGCGCTCCGCCGTCCACCGCGTCCACCGGGCGAAGGCCGGCTCGGCCTCCGTGGCCCACGCCTGGAGCATCCCGCGCCAGAGCAGCTGCGGGTCGACCCCGCTGTCCAGCACGAAGCGGTCGGTGCGGGACGGGAACATCTGCGTGTAGACCGCGCCGAGGTACGTCCCGTACGAGTAGCCCACGTAGGAGATCTTCCGCTCGCCCAGGGCCGCGCGGATCGCGTCCATGTCGCGGGCCGTGTTGCGGGTGGTGATGTGCGGGAGCACCGAACCGGCCTTCTCCCGGCACTTGTCCGCGACGGTGCGCGCCCAGGCGACGTCGGAGGGGAAGGTCTCGGGGCGGTACGGGCGGTCGAAGTTCTGCTCCGCCTCGCTGAGCCCGCAGCTGACCGGGCTGCTGGCCCCGACGCCGCGCGGGTCGAAGCCGATCAGGTCGTACCGCTCCTTGACCTCCTTCGGCATGGCCTCGTCCATCATCAGCGGCAGGTCGAGCCCCGAGCCGCCGGGTCCGCCGGGGTTCAGGAGCATGATCCCGTGCCGCTTGGCCGGGTCCTGGCTCTTGATGCGGGATATGGCGAGGTCGATGGCCGCGCCGCGGGGCCGCTGGTAGTCGAGCGGCACCTTGAGGGTCGCGCACTCGTACGAGGCCGGCCGGTCCGGGCTGCAGCGGTGCCAGGAGGGCTGCTGCGGCTGGTAGTCGGAGGGGGCTGGGGCGGCCGCCGCCTGGGTGGCGGAGAGCAGGGGCACGGAGGTCGCGAGGAGGCCGGCGGCGGCGAGCAGGGGCGCGAGGCGTTTCATGCGCACGAAGAGCCGTTCCTTTCGGAGAGGGGCGATTCCGTGCCCACCTTGGAGTACGCGGGAGGTGGGGCGAATCATCCCTCAGGGCGGCTCTCGTGCTCCTTCGTGCAACTCGCGAATGAGGGAAATTCCGGACAACTGGCCGACGCGCCGCGCTTGTTGGCGCACCGGGAGCCCCGGCCCCGGACCCCCGCACCGGGAGTCAGTGCCCGGTGTGCCCGGTGCCGGTCTCCAGCGTGCCGCCGAGACGTTCGCGGAGCGCGGTCAGGGCTTCGGGCGACGGGGCGGTGACCACCCAGCGGTCGCCCACCAGGTAGACCCCGCCGTACACCCGGGTCTCCGCCAGCCAGGCGCGCAGGCCCTCTTGGGCGGCGAAGGTGGTCAGGCGGTAGGCGCCCTGCCCGGTCGCGCAGGCCCCCTGGCGCAGTTCGTCGGCCTCGGTGACCGACTCGGCGGTGCAGCCCAGGGCGGAGGCGAGCTCCTCCACCGTGGCGGTCCTCCCGGCCGGACTCCCGCCCGCGTGGGCCGCGTGGGCCGCAGCCCCGCCGTGCGCGGGCGGGTCCGCGGCGCAGCCGCCGGCCAGCAGCGCGCCGCACAGCGCGGCACCGGCCGCGAGGAGGAGGCGGCTTCGGCGGTCGGACGGGGACATGGCGACCTCACGGGAAGCGATCGGAGGGAGGAGGGGTGTGGTGCCCGGCGGGGAGGGGAGGGGGGCCGGGCACCACGGTTCATGGGTGTCCCGGCCGGCTCAGCCGGCCGCCTTCGCCTTCTTCCCCTTGTCGGTGACGGCCCACCAGAGGTTCTGCTTGCCCTGCCCGTTGACGTCGCCGGGCGCCTTGTCACCGGTGAACGTGTAGACCGGCCAGCAGTCGATGGTCAACTGCTCTGTTCCGTCGGGCCTTTTCACCGAACCGACGAGTTTGGCGTCGATTCCCGACACCTGTGACTTGTCGACGGGCGCGGCGGGCTTCCAGCTGTCCGTGCAGGAATCCACGCAGCCGATTTTCATCGGCCAGGCGCTGTCCTTGTCGAACCGGTAGAGGGTCCAGCCCTCCGAATTCTGGACGATATTGCCGAGCTGGGCGTTCTGCCGTACCGAAAGCGCGACCTTCGCCGCTTCCTGGGTCCCTTCCTCGGCTCCTCCTTCCTGCCCCATTCCGTGTTCCTGCATTCCCGTTCCCGTTCCCTTTCCGGCGCCGGCCGGTTTCCCGTCGGGGCCCAGGACGTGCCAGGTGCCGCCGACGCCCTCGCCGAGGGCGTCGCCCGCCTTGGTGTCCTTGGCGTACCGGTACACCGGCCAGCCCCCGACCGTCAGCTGCTTGCTGCCGTCGGCCCGGGTGACCGAACCGAGCAGGGCCGCGTCGATGCCCGCCCCCGCCGAGGCCTCGTCCGCCGGTACCACCGGCCAGGCCTTGGCGCAGTCGCCCTCGCAGTTGGACTTGGGCGGCTTCGCGGTGTCCTTGTCGAACCGGTAGAGCGTGAACCCGTCGCCGTCGGCGACCCCGGAGCCCACGTTCGCCATCTCCCGCACCTGGAGCTTCCCGGCCGGCCCGCTCTGCCCGGCGCCGCCCGCCGGGGCGGCTCCGGAGCCCTCGCCGTAACCCGATCCGGATCCCGCCCCGTATCCCGAACCCCCGTCGGAGCCGTATGCGCCGAGCTGCTTTCCGGAGCCCGCCGGCTGGACCGCGTTCGCCTTCGAAGCGGGTTTGTCCGCGGCACCGCAACCGGCTGTCAGCAGCAGTACCGCGACCGCCGACCCGGCGATTATCTCCCGGCGCATTGTCTTCACGATCTCTCCTTGGGATTCGGTGCAGTCGTGCTCTTTGCCTGCGGTCATTGATACGGGGAGAACGACGGCCGAAGCGGATATCCGCGGGAATTTGTCAGATCGCGCCAAGAATGAACTCGGGGGCGTCCCGCACACGTGCGCCCGCTCATTCCTGGATGCGCAGCGCGAGGGCGGGGCAGCGGCGTACCGCCCGCAGCGCCTTGGGCCGCAGGTGCCCCGGCACCGGCATGGACGCCTCCGCCGGGTAGCCGTCCGCGTCGAGCCGTACGACGTCGGGCAGGACGTCCACGCACAGCCCGTGCCCCTTGCACAGGGTCCAGTCCACCACCAGCCGCTCCGGCGGGCTCTCGTCCCGCGGCAGCGGCAGCGCCCCCACGATCCGCCGCCCGCAGCCGCTGCCGAGGGCGTGGTCGCGGAACTCGTCGGGGAACGCGGCGAGCGCCGAGGCCACGAAGTGCGAGGTGCCGTCGGGATGGCTGCACGCACCCCGGCCCCGGACCGCCCTCAGCCGCGCCTCCACCGCGTCGAGGGCGCCGCGGCCCCCGCCCCGCACGGCGTCCTCCAGTACGTCGGCCAGCGCGGGCAGGCCCCGTACGCAGGGCCCGCACTGCCCGGCCGACTCCTTCGCCATCCAGCGCGTCACCCGCGCGACCTCGCCGGCCGGGCAGGTGTCCTCGGGCAGCGGCAGCACCGCCCCCGCCCCCAGCACCGCGCCGAAGGCGGACAGCGACCCCCGGGACACGTCCGCCGAGCGGGCCGCCCCGGGATCCAGCCAGCGGCCGTGGTACCCGCCGACCAGCACGCCCTGCCCGGTACGGGTGCCGCACAGGTCGAGGATGTAGGCCAGTGAGGTCCCCGTCGGGGTCTCGACCACCGTGTGGCCGGCGACGGTCAGCAGCACGGTGCCCGGCTCGGAGGGCAGGCCGGCCGCCCGGTAGTCGGGGGCGCCCATCCGGGCGGCGACGGCGAGCTGCGCGTAGGTCTCGGTGTTCGACAGCAGCGTCGGCACCCCGCCCAGCCCCCGCTCGCTGGTCCGCACCCGCCGCCCGGACGGCAGTGCCGCGCCCCCGTTCAGCCCGCCCACCATGGCGGTCCCCTCGCCGGTCACGAAGCGCTCGGGCAGCCGTGACACGCGCACCCGGCGGCCGCCCGGCCCCCGTTCCGCGACGGCGTCCCGCACCGAACGCTCCACGTCCGACCGGGTGACGGCCACCACCACCTCCTCCGCGCCGACCGCGGCGGCGGCGAGCAGGGCGCCGTCGAGCACCAGGTGCGGGGCGTGCAGCAGCAGCGCCTTGTCCTTGAGGCAACTCGGCTCCCCCTCACTGCCGTTGACCACGACGGCCGTCGTCCCCTCCCGCTCCCGGGCGGACCCGATGACGGCACGCAGCTTCCGGGCGAAGGGGAAGCCGGCCCCGCCGCGGCCCCGCAGGTCGATGTCGGCGGCCAGGCCGACGAGTTCGTCCGGGGCGTAGCGCGGCAGCGGGCCGTGCGCCGCCAGATGGGCCTCGCGGCCGAGCCGCGGGTCCCGGTCGAGCCCGGCCAGCAGCCGGGGGGTGCCCACGCAGCCGAGGCCGGGGCGCGCGGATCCGCTCACGACCACCGCTCCCCGTCACCGCGCGGACCGGACCGCCGCTCGGCGCCCGGGCCCGCCGCGGCTGCCGCGTAGGGCGCGCGCCCGGGCCGCGGCGGCCCCGCCGCGGGTCCGGAAGCCGCGCCCCTGCGGGGCCGCACCAGCAGGTCCGCGAGCGGTACGTCCTGGATGAAGAACGGCCGTACGCGCGGGGGCTGGGCCGGCGCCTCCCCGGCCCCGGTGTTCTGCGGGACGGACGGCTGCCAGGCGGCGCCGAGCCCGCGGGCCCTGAGCCGGAAGGCGAGCAGGCCGATGACCCCGGCCAGGCACAGCCCGTAGGCCGCCGTCACCCAGGTGTCGGCGGCCCGGCCTGCCTTCAGCCCGTGCAGCAGCGACGCGCCCCACGCCGGGTACGCGCCGATGTGCAGGGCCCGCCACCACAGGGAGCGGCTCTGGGTGGCGAACACACTACGCAGGGCGCCGGAGGCCGCCACGGCGACGAAGAGATATCCGGCCAGGGTGCCCAGGCCGATGACGACCGGCCGGTCCGTGTCCGCGAACGGCACCGCGGCGGCAGCGGCGTCCGCCTGCTTCTCGGCGACCTTGACCCAGATGTGCAGGCCGAGGAAGCCCAGCCCCGCCACGGCCAGGCCCCGGTGCACGCCCTGGGCCAGCAGCCGGTGGCCCGACCCCAGCAGCACCCGGTCGGTGGCCACCAGCCCCCACAGGACGGTGGAGGTCAGGCAGACGAGCGAGAGCACGCCCGCGCCGAAGTCGAGGAACTCCCACAGGCGGGTCAGGGCGCCCGCGCGGGCCGCCACGAGGAACGAGACGAGGGCCGCGCCGGCGGCGCACAGCGCGCTGGGGCGCAGTCTTCCGGCGGCGGGCAGCAGTGAGGGCCGCCGGACGGCCCGCCGCCCGGCGGCCGGAGCCGCGGCGGCCTCCGCCGCGTGGCGACTCCTGCGTCGTGCCCTGTGGGAGCGGGGTATGTGCGGCTGGGGCAGGGGCATGCGGTTCTCCTGAGCACCCGGGCTCCGAGCGGTCCACCTCGCGCTCGGCACCCGGGGGTTGGGGGACGGTGACGGCCGGCAGCGCTGCGAATTCCCGCGCCGGCCGAGGGGCTCGGGGGCCGGAGTGCAGCAGCATCGTGGAGCTACGCAGCATCTCCACAGGATTTATCGAAACGTGATAATTTCTCGCACCGCGTCCACAGCGCATCGAACAACCCCGGAAGATTCCCCTCCAGTGGAGGTTGCGACAGGCCACCGCCTCGTCGGCCATCCATGCGTCCCCGGCGGCAAAAACAAGGCAAATCCGTGGGACCGAAAGTGGCCGGAACCCTCCAGAAGGGGACGCGGTGGCTGCAACTCTCTTGGCAGACAGGGCTGTTGGCGATACGGACAACCCTGGCGGGCCTGTCACCCCTGTACCGGACAGGCCTCACCCGGCAAGAACGAGGAAACGATGTGCGAACTTCTGAACCGCATCTGGTCCCGCCCGCGCGGAGAGTGGACCCGTGTCCTGCGCAGGGAACTCCCCGCGCTGGCCGCGGAGATAGTGGAGGAGCTTCTGCATGGAATTCCGGAATTTTCCGCCCTTGTCGATGACAACGATGCCATCGATGACGATCTGCTCAGGCTGAGGGTGGAAGAGGCCCTTCTCTCCGCTCTCGGCTACCACGACGACGGCGACCGCGACCAACAGTGCGCGGACCCCGCGCAGGACCCCGTGCCGGACCCCGCCGAGGGCGTGACCGGCACCATCCCCGGAGCCCCGGCCCGCCGCACCGGGCCGGCCCAGGAAGAGGACCGCCACGACGGCCGCGTCGAGGAACCGCGGGGCACCGTAAGGGAATACGTACGCGAACCCGCGCGCGAGCACGAGCGGACCGACGGCGGCCACGGCGCGGGCCACCCGCTCCGGCAGGTGCCCGCCGCCCCGCCGGACCGGGCCCGCCAGGAGCTCTTCAGGGCCCTCACCGACGACCGGACCGCGTGCGAGGGCTCCCTCGCCGAACTCGCCGAAGCGGCCCACTGGCCCCTCCCGCCCGCGGTGCGGGCCGTCGCCCTGGCCACCCCCGGCGAAACGCAGCAGCTGGCGGCCGTCCTCGACGATGCCCTCGCCGGCATGTTCGCCGGCCGGCCCTGCCTGCTGCTCCCCAGCCCCGACCCCGACGCCCGCGCCGCCCTCGAGCTCCCCCTCCGCGGCAGGTTCGCGGCCGTCGGCCACGCCGTCGCCCCGCGCGACACGGCCTCCTCGCTGCGCTGGGCGCTGCGCCTGCTGACCCTGACGCCCAACCGCGGCGGCCTGGACACCCGGGCCGTCTTCGTCGACGACCACCTCTCGACCCTCATGCTGCTCCAGGACGAACCCCTCGCCCACGCCCTGGCCGCCCGCTGGCTCAAGCCGCTCGCCGACCTCACCCCCCGTCAGAGCGAGCGGCTGGAAGTCACGTTGCTCGCCTGGCTGGAGGGCGGCGGCGCCCCGGAGGCGGCCAAGGCCCTGAGCGTGCACCCGCAGACGGTGCGCTACCGGATGCGGCAGCTGGAGAAGCTCTTCGGGCCGGGACTGCGCGACCCCCGGACCCGCTTCGAACTGGAGATGGCCCTGCGCAGCCGCCGGCTGATGGCCCAGGTGCGGCGCCAGAACTCGCGCACCGGCCGCAGGAACGGACGGGTGGTCACCGCCGACTTCACCCCCCTGGTCGTCGGACGGATGGCCCGCGTCAACGGACTGTGAGCCGCGCGCTCCCGCCCCGGCGGGAGCGCGCAGGGGGGGGGGGGGGGGGGGGGGGGGGGGGGGGGGGGGGGCCGGGGGGGGGGGGAGGGGGACCGCTCGCCACGCACCCA